>JAQBPC010000523.1 GCA_028287725.1 Chloroflexota bacterium
CGGGTAGCGATGACGATGCCTGGGAGACGGCGCGCCAGGCTCTTCAGCTGGGCCGCCAAGTGTACATCCGAGACGGCGTGAGTGACGAGCTGGAGCGTAGCGGCGCGATCGCCGTGCTGCCTGGGGAAATGGCCGCAGCGACCGTTCTTGGCGTACAGCCGATGCTGTCCATGACTCCTGCCGAGAGCGGTCATCTCGATGCCGCGGCCAACGACGTGGAAGGCGATGTCGCGGCGAACCGGCATGTCGCGGATCGTGAAAGTACCCCGCCAATCGCCGCCTTGCCGGCTGGCCAGGAAGATATTCTGGACATGCCGCTGCCGGCGGCGAGTGAGCAGCCCGATGAGCAGACGTCCACCATCGTCGTGCCCGAGTTTACCTTGCTGCCGCCCCCGCCCGGTCGCGGCAATCGGGCCGCCGCTCCGGCAGCCCGGCGCCGTCCTTCGCCCGAAGCCGAAGGCCCCCCTGCCGGCTTGCCACCGGGCGTCACGCTTGAAGAAGCGCTGCTGACCTGTCTTACCACAGCGGGCGGCAAGGTCGTCGGCAAGGGAGCATTACTCAGAACGACAGGCGTTGAGGAAGCAGCGCTGGACCGTGCGCTGCTATCGCTTATCGCCGCACGGCGGATCGTGCAGCGAACCATGCGAGCCGGAGTGGGTTATGTGCTGGCAGATTCTGAGAGCCCGGAGACCGGCGTTAGCACGTTCCAGCCATCACTGTTCAATCAGGAATAACGGCAGAGGATGACACGCCACAGAGCCCGCGCAAACACCGGAGCAACGGGCTCTCGCCAGGTCCAACCTACATCTGCGTCGCAGCCTGCCAGCGTGATTGGCGCACGGACAGATGGCAGTTCTTGCACAGCGTATAGCCGTACTGATCCGAAGAGTGGTGGATCAAGGAACCAAGATCGTCATCTCGTGAGTCGCTTGTCAGCATGGCCCAGGGCCGGGTGGGCGTGCCACAGAATTCGCAAACCAGGTCGTCCTGCGCGGTGTTGGCCGCATGCCGCAAGGCATTGACCAGTCCAATTACTTCTATCTCCGACATCACGCTTGCCAGATGTACGAGCGCGAAATCGATCCGGCGAGTTCGCTCGGCGGCGTCGATTGCCGTGGTGCGAACCTTGGAGGCTCTATACCCGGCGCTTTCAAGTTGTGCAGCTAGCTGCCGAATTACGGTAGCAGCCGCGCTGTTGGCAGACGCCAAATCGCAGCCATCATGATCGAAGTCCAACTGGTCGTTTACGGACACCGACACATACTCCTTCACATCAATACGGCGGCTATGACCAGGGTGCACTGGACAGAACAGCTTCCCAGGGGCACCTCTCCCCGGCTCAGCTCGCTACGCGCCACTCATAATAATACTCTACGCGCACTAATCGCATATCCCCTAGTTGGGTCGGGCTGTGACGATGTCCTGACGCGCAGCCCAGACACCCAGGTCCTCGCCTTTGATTGCCGCCGCCATCAGGCTGGGAAAGAGATCCGGCGTGCAGGCGAAGGTTGAGATGCCTAGCCCAGCCATCGCGGACGCGTTGCGATGGTCGTAGCCGGGCGCGCCTTTGTCGTCGAGCGCCAGCAGGCAGATGACCGTGACACCGCTCGCTACGAGACTTGCCGCCCTGCGCAGCATCTCCACGGCATTCCCGCCTTCGTAGAGATCGGTGATCAGCACCAGAATCGTCTGTGCCGGTCGCCTGACCAGCCCTTCGCAATAGGCGAGGGCGCGGTTGATATCCGTCCCGCCGCCGAGCTGCACGCCGAACAACAACTCCACCGGGTCGTGTAGATCCTCGGTGAGATCTACCACTGCCGTGTCGAACACCACCATCCGGGTGCTTACCGCGCGCAGTGAGGCCAAGACGGCGCCAAAGACACCAGCGTACACGACCGACGCCGCCATCGAGCCGCTCTGATCGATGCAGAGAATAATGTCGCGCAGGGATGTTTGTTTCCGCCCATGGCCTACGAGCCGTTCGGGAATAATCGTTCGCCATCCCGGTTGGTAGTGCTTGAGGTTGGCGCGGATCGTTCGGTCCCAGTCGATTTCGTTGTGGCGTGGCCGGTTGTTGCGGACTGCACGGTTGAGACTTCCGCGTACCGCTTGCACGAGCTGGCCGCCCAGCTTGCGTTGCAGCTCTTCCACGACCTTCTGAATAACCTGGCGTGCGGTCTCCCTTGTCCTGGTAGGCAACACCTTGCTGAGCGCGATCAGATTGGCGACAAGGTGCACGTCGGCATCGACGCTTGCCAGCAGCTCGGGCTCGAGCAGCATCTGTTGCAGGTTCAGGCGCTGAAGGGCATCTTGCTGCATCACGCGGACCACGCTGGATGGGAAAAAGGTGCGGATGTCACCCAGCCAGCGCGCCACGGCGGGTGACGAGCTACCCAAGCCTGCCGAGCGGTCGCTGTCGTACAGGGCCTCGAGCACCCGATCCATGGCCTGGTCGTCCTTGCTCAGCCCCGCACCCGCTCCCGGTTCCCCGCCGCTTCGCAGGGGCTCGTCCGCGGGGCTGCCAAGCACAAGGCGCCAGCGGCGCAGGCGTTCGGACTCATCAACATTGCCGACCATCGACTCGCTCACAGTTCCTGGTCCTCAAGGGCAATGCCGAGGATCCGTGCCAAGACGGGTAGTACCGCCGCTGCCCTCCTTGGCTCGATATCATCGGCAATTACCTGCTTTCGCGATCTCGTGCTCGTTCCTCCGAGGCGGACTACCTTCTCGCCCATCTGTCGGCGCTCCGGCGGCTGGAATCCGGAGAATGAGCGGCGCACGAGTGGCAGCACTGCCGTGAAGGTCTCGCCGTCCAGCTCTTGTAGCCAGCGGTCGAGGGCAAGCCAGAGGCCGTCCTGATGCAGCAGGAGCAAACCACTACCGCGGAGCACGCCTTCTACCCAGGAAGCGGCCTGTGGGGCAGGATTGACGGGGGAGAGCGCGATGCGCGTGAGATTTTCCAGCTCGGTGTCTTCCAGCACCCCAGCTTCCAGCAATAGGCGGCAGGCCCAGCCGCGCACCAGACCGTGGATCATGTCTCGGCCGATAATGTCACGGAGCGCGTCTTGCCATTCCGCAAGCTGATCGGCGCGCTGCAGGAGGCTGATGCTCGTCTGGACATTTGCAATACTCTGTACCATGCCGCCGGCCGCATCGTCGTCCAGGGAGGCGCAGGCGCTCGCTAGCCCGGCGACAACACGCTCGAACAGCCCGTCGATAACCGGTATTACGTGCTCGACCGGGGTCCCTCGAACGTCGCCGTAGCGGGCTACTCGCGCCAGCGGCGGCAGCGCATCCATCAGGTGGCGTACGTCGGCGGCCAGCGCCGCCTTGGACTGTACAGCACCCAGCACGTGCTCCACCGCGCCGGGCAGTCCGGCCAGGATCGCGCTATCGAGCAAGCCGGTCAACGCTGGCAACTCGGTGGCATTCGCGGCGGCATGCCGTATGGTCGCGGTTACCGCCGCCTCGACGGTGTTTCCCCAAAGGCCGGCATCGATCAGGCCGACGGCGAATTCGGGCTGCCACTGCAGTTGCCACAGCTCGTGGAAGGTGCTCGCCGTGCCGGTATGTGGCCGCGGCACTCCCCATGGCACGTTCAGCACCTGCAGGCGATGCAAGAGCCGGCTCCGATCGCGGTCGGTCTCGCCGCGCAGGTCGAGGTCAAGAACCTTCGCCTCGGCGCTGGGCTTCAGGCGCAGCCGGCGCTGCCAGGCAGCAAGATCCTGCTGCAGCGGCACCGACGGCGTCTCATCTGGCACCTCGCCGAGGCGCTCACCGATCTCCAGCCGGTCTCGGATCAGGGCCATTGGCGCCTTCTCGCCATGGCAGAGCACGGCGAGGATCGCTTCGTTCAGCTCCGCGAGACCAGGCGCCGGCACGTTGCGCAGCGCCGCCAGTGCATCTGCCAGCCGCACGGCTTCGATCACGCTGGCCGACGATGCGTCCAAGTCGCGCTCGCGGAGTAAACGCGCCGCGTGCGTGATCCAGCGGGCCGCGGCTCCCTCCGGCTGGGTCCACAGGTGCTCGTACCAGCCGGGCGACTCGATGCCGGCGCCGTAGCCGCTGCGCGAGGCGAGCCGCGAGTTGGTCCATGGAATCCAGGTGGCGGTAACGGCGGCCCGCGATAGGCCTGAGAGCAGGGTCGAGTCGGCTTTCGCGGGACCAAGCTCGGCTAACACCGGTGCGTGCCAGGCGCCGCAGACCACCGCGATGCGCTGGAACCCCTCTTTTCTCGCGACACGTATGGCCTGCCGCATCGATGCCTCGCGTTGCGCTTCTTCCTTCTCAGGTGGTGGCGCGTCGTTGCGGAGGGCGGTCATGACCTCGAGGATCGCTCGGAACAGGTCGGTGGCGTCTCGGCGCTGCTCTACTTGCTGTTCCCACCAAAGCTCGCGATCGTCGTAGCCGGCGATCTTTGCCAGGAAGCCAATCGGATCCTCTTGCGGCGCTGCGCTGGACGCATCGCCCGCGGCCGGATCCGGCGTAACCTGTCCCGGCACGTGGATGAACGCGGTCTCCGGCACAGCGGGTACCGCTACGGAACCCGTTGGCTCGCGATCGACGGGCTCTTCCTGCGCCGCTTCCTCCGGCGCCGGCTTCAGCATGCCCGCTAGCTGGACCGCCTGTGGAAGGTCCATGAAGCGCGCCGGAATGTTCTGTTGGAAGGCATAGTGCAGTGCCTGCCACTCCGGCGAGAAGGCGGTGAACGGGTAGTAGGCGGCGAGCCGCGGGTGCTCCGGAGCATACACCAGTAACGCCACGGGCGGGCGCATCTCCTCGTGCATGATCAGCGGCAGCACGCTTTGCGCGTCCGGCGGCCCTTCGACCAGCACGATGTCGGGCGCCAGGGCCTCCAAGGCGGCGCGGAGGCTGCGGGCACAGCCGGGGCCGTGGTGGCGGATGCCGAAAACGGTTAGCGAATCGTCTGGCATGTGGCTCGGTCCGGCCTCAAAGGAGGTACTGTCGCACTGGTAGGGAGCATTGTACTAGAGCACTTCATGGCAGGCGCGGTACAGGTCCTTCCAGCCTTGCCGTTCCTTCACGACAGTTTGTAGGTACTCCTTCCACACGATCAAATCCTGGACGGGGTCCTTCACGATAGCGCCGGTCAGGCCCGCCGCAAGGTCGTCGGCACGCAACGCGCCGTCGCCGTAGTAGGCCGCCATGGCCATGCCGCTATTGATCACCGAAATAGCCTCGGCAGGCGACAGCGTGCCGCTGGGCGACTTGAGCTTGGTCTTGCCGTCGCTTGTCAGGCCCTCGCGCAATTCGCGGAAAACGGCTACGACGCGCCGGATCTCCTCGAGGGCAGGCGTCTCGGCAGGTAGCTCGAGGGCGCGGCCCAGCGCGGTGGCCCGCTGCTCCACGATGTGAACTTCCTGCTCGAACGTCTCCGGCACGGGGAGGACGACGGTGTTGAAGCGGCGCATCAGGGCGCTTGAAAGCTCGTTGACTCCTCTGTCGCGGCTATTTGCCGTGGCGATCACGTTAAAGCCCTTCCGTGCCTGAACTTCCATGTTCAGCTCGGGCACGGGCAGCGTCTTTTCGGAGAGTATCGTGATCAGGGTGTCTTGCACTTCGGCCGAGATCCTGGTGAGCTCCTCGATGCGGCAAAGCTTTCCCTGCTGCATGGCGAACATCATTGGGCTCACCACCAGCGCAGCCGGTGATGGGCCTTCCGCCAACAACCGGGCATAATTCCAACCGTAGCGAATCGCGCTTTCGTCCGTTCCGGCTGTTCCCTGGATGATGAGTGTCGATTTGCCTGATATTGCCGCTGCAAGATGCTCGCTTACCCATGATTTTGCCGTGCCGGGCACACCATACAGCAGCAACGCCCTGTCGGTCGCCAGGGTGGCGACAGCTCCCTGGATGACTCGTTGGTTTCCGATGTACTTCGGGGAGATGATAAAGCCGTTCGCCAGTGTGCCGCCCAGCAGGTACGTGCATACCGCCCAGGGTGAGAGCTCCCAGTTCGGGGGTCGTGGCTTGTCGTCGTCGCGGGCTAATTCGGCCAGCTCTTCGGCAAACTGTTGCTCCGCATGCCGGCGCTGGACCGCATCCAGTGCGGCGGGATCGGTCGGGAACGCAGTGGTCATGGATGGCGCTCCTACAATGACTGACCGTGACGGCGCACGGGCCCTATCACGCCGGATACGGTGGTCCTGGCGCGGATCATGACGTGAGCTCGTGCCGCAAGAAGCGGCGTATCAGAATACTCTCCGACAGCCTGTATAATAGCCGCCGCCAGGGCAGCAATGCGGGAACCTCCGGGATATCCCATGCTTGTGGGACAAGGTTGAAGCACGTATGCGGGAGACGGTACGCGGCCATGGGGATGGATTGGTAGAACGACATTTCCCGTGGCTCGAGCATGGGCTGGCTGGTGCGCGGGAGGTTGCGGACCAGGCTTTTCAAGGCCTGAACATAGGCCGCGCCGATGGCAGGGGTCCACGGTGCTGGCAGATTGCCCAATACATCGATGGCAAACTGTACGGCCGTAGCGTCGCTAGAATGAAGCAGCCGGATCACTTCCGCCTCTGCCGTGTCGCTCGGCAGGGCACGGAATAGGGCGTCAAGCAGAGGGCCGGCCCCGCTTTCCTGACCAGGTCGTAGCAATGTCCCTGACCACCAATGCCAGAGCGGGCCGATCCAATCCTCAACGTGATGGCGAGTGGCGGCCGAGGTCCATGCCCTGAGCAGCGGTCCGCTCCAATCGCTTGATTCCGCGGCGCCGATGAGATCGGCGGGCTCCACATCAAAGCGGTCCGACCAGTGCGCCGGCGACACCAGCGACAACACTCGCTCGAGATACCACGCGTGCCGGCTCGCCGCATCGTGGCCCGGCGACTTCTCGTGGATGCCGGCCAGTCCCCAGTCGAAGCCGTCTTCCTCCGGCAACTGCACTTCCAGACCGCCCTGCCGCTGTACTTTGCCTAGCGCCCGGATGCGGCTCTGCCAGGTATCCTGTCGCGGCTTGAAACTGAGGCAAGCATCGGCGATCGAAAGCAGCCTTGCGTGGAGAGCGGAAGTGGGTAGTTGCAGCAGTAGCTCGGTTGCACGAGCACGAACTTTCTCGCTGCGGTCGGTCATTGCTTCTTTCAGGAACGGCTCATCGGCGGGCGAGAGCCGCTGCTCGAGTACGCCAAGGAACGCGAGGCGGCTGTCGGCCTTCTCGCTCTTCCAGGTCGCGGCAAGCCAGTCGCGCGCCGTGTCGGGCGTGTACCGGCGAATGCGGGTAAGCATGGCGCGGCGTTGAGCCAAATCGCCATGCTCCCAGGTCGCCT
>JAQBPC010000532.1 GCA_028287725.1 Chloroflexota bacterium
ACTCGGTCTTCACCTGCTCCACGATCGCCTCTATTGAGGGAGCAGTAGGTCAATCACGGCGGCATACACCTATCGGCTGGCGGTTCGATTCTGCGGGACGTTCCGTTTTGCCAGCACGGTAGTTCGCTCCGTGTCCCCTGGATAACTCTCGTATTCACGCAGCACTAGGCGCATCCGACCTCCGGAAGTTGGGGCCTGCAGCGAGCCGCTCCAGGTACCTACCGCACTGCGCCGCCGCGCGAGGATGGTTCTGTGTGTCTGCAGGTGCAGCGTGACCACCGCTCCTTGACTTGACGCGGTGGCCCACCCAAGGTCCGGGTCCGGCGCGTCCGCTGCTTGCTGCTCGATGGCGGCGACCACGACGTTCGTGCTGCCGAAAGGAACCGGTCCGGAGACTGAGATCTGAAGTGTGCCGGGCTGCACGGGGTCGAAGGTCACCGTCGCCGTTCTATCCGGCGTGAGCTGCATGAAGTCGGCCAGCACCAGAGGGGAGAGATGCGCGCCATCAACGGAGAATGGCTGGTAGCGGGCCAGGGCCAGGCGGATAAATGGGAAATAGGCTTGCCCGGCGGCGATGGTGATGTCCGAGTACCAAAGGCGGCGGTCCGGGTCGAAGGCAACCAGATGGCCGGCCACGCTGGCGCTTCGCTTGGGGGCATCGCTCAGCGACAGACCTGTCTGCGTGCGCACGGCGCTGGTAAACGCGCTCAGCGACGGGGTGTAGGCGGCGGGGAGGTCTGCCGAGAGATGGATGGGATCCAAACCCCACTCCGTGCAGTAGGCCGGGTCCGGCTGGGATCCGCGAAGGATGGTGCCGTGCCGGCCGCGCGCAGCGGAGAACACCACGCCGAGCAGCTCATCCTCGCCCGAGGAGAACCAGGGCCGCTCCAGGTAGACACGCAGGCTGCCGCCGTGCCGCACGCTCTGGACACTCGCGGTACCGACGGAGGCTTCCCAGCCGAAGGTAGGCACGATGTAGAGCAACTTCGGGATGTCCGGCCGGGCCGTGCTGGGCACTTCCACCACGCCGCTTGGCAGCGGGCCAGTGGGAGGCGCAACAGGGCGTTGCGGATTGGGCTCATGCAAGGCGCCTGGCGTGCCGGTGACGGTAATCAGCGACGGGTCGGCGGCGATCTGTGCGTCACTGAACGGGAAGTATTCGCGGAAACGCGACGTGGCCGAGGCAGTGTAGGCCACTCGGCGATGCCGCGTGTCGCCGAGCTGATGCGTATTCAACAACGTGGCGGGATTCTCGCCGCTGGCCGCGGGATTGAGCGGCGCCGCCGTCTCGTGCGGTTGGACCGACAGGTGGCATGCGGCGCCCCTCGCCGAGCGCACCTGCGGTGCGGGCTGCGCGATGTCATCAAACGGCTCGTACCAGTGGCCGGACACATTCATGCTGACCGTGCTCGGACCGTCGATAGGCATCTTCGGGTCGATTAACAGGGCCGAGGTGGCGCCCAGCTGCCGGTACGCAGCGAAGTCGCTGGTGAATTTCGGAGTAATCAAAGGGTGCTGTACCGCATGTACCAGCGTAAGCTTGGTGAATGGCGTGGCCATCCAGACTTGCCCCTCGAGCGCTGCGTGCTTCCAGCGTCCTGCCAGCCTGGTCTCGCCGAGCCAGGACCAGATGCCGAGCAAATCGAGAGCGGCATGATCGAGCGTGCTGCTAAGGTTCACGTCTAGCATTGCCGCCTGCGGCAGCTGCACGGTGAGCACGCGCTTCGCCGCGTTCCAGTGGGGTGCCTTTGGCGGTGTGTGCTCGTCGACGCCCGTGATCTTGAGGCGGAATGGTTGATTGTCGGGCCATTTGCCGGCGAAATCGGCCGTGGTAATCGGTTGGTTGGCGATCGTTCCCGGGAGGTCCCGGAACGCCGCTCCGGCGGCGAGTGGATCCGGCAGGTACGGCGTGGCGACATGCTCTGCGTCGTAGTGCGCCGCGCTGATCCCATCGGCTGCCGTCTCGAAGCTCGCGTCGCGTGACACGATGACCTCAAACCAGTTCTTGCCGGCGGGCGGCGGGACGTCGAACTTGCCGTGTTGCTCGGCAACCAGCTGGCCGGCTTTTGGGGGCACGATATGGCGCTCGGCATACCGGTTGCCGATCTTCATTTCGGCGTAATAGTGCTCGACACTCTTGCCCACATCGCTGCGGATGACGAGCCTGGCAGCCGCTTCGGCTGGGGAGCCGTTGAGCGCATTGCGCGGGACCACGGCCGGTGAGGCTACCGGCTCCCAACGCAGATAGGGTCGCTCAACGGAGACGGCGCCGGGGGCTCGCGCGTCGGAGGATGACGGGTCGGTCGTGTGCCCGGCGAGGTCCATGCTGCGCGCACGAAACCGGTAGCGCACACCGAAGCGGAGCCGCGGCAGGCTACCCGGCAGCGCTTTGAAGGAGATGGCCAGTTTTGCCTGCGTGGCCGAGGTATTGGTGACGGTCGTGGTGATTCCCTTCGGATTGGCAGGATCAGCGTTGGCGGCAATTGCCTTACCCGGCCGCGGCGCCACCAGACTCCAGCCCTGCCACTGGAACATGCTTTCCTGCAGATACAGGTCGGTCGAGGAGCCGCTCGCATCACTAGTGATAGCGAGCGTGACCGCGCCTTCATCGTCGAACGTGAGCGTCTTGCCCGTGCGCTCGAAGTGATAGGCACCGCGCCGCTTGCAGAGCGAATGCCAGGCGTTTGTCTGCGAGTCGTGCGTATCGATCACATAGCCGCGGATCAGGTCCTCCGCGTAGAGCTCGACTGGCGCGTGTGCCTGCGCGTCCTGATGGCGCTGCGTCGCGTTCAGGAAAATTGTGGCCAGCTCGGAGGCGCGGCCCGAATGCACGAGGGAAAGGCCTGCCGAGCGGAGCGGCGGAATTCCGTCGAAGCCGACGTTGCGCGAGCGTGAATAGGCAAGATTGGCGACCATCGCGGACGTCTTTTCCGCGGCGCCGTTCACATCTATCTGCACTACGTCGAAGAGACCCTGCTGCGCGTTGAGCTGCAGCATGCCATGCTCCAGCAATGGCTCATTGGGTCTCGGCAGTGGCTCGAAGCGCGCGCCGTCGAGCAGGTATCGCGTACGCGGGTGAATATTGGGCGGTGACCCGAACGTTGAGCAGATTACCTGGACCGCGCCATTGCGCGGGATTGCCGCGTCGAGCGGCAATTCCAGATCGATCACCAGCCCGAGCCGAGTGGCCAGTTGCGGATAGTTGCCGAGCATGGACACGATGTGATGGAAGTCGATCTGGTCATGGTAGTCGGCGGCGCTAGGCAACGGTTTCCGAACGTACGGTGATGAGGCGCCGGCGGTGGTATCGCGTGCCTGGCGCGGTTGATGGAATGTCTCGATCTGCTGGTAGTCGCCGGCAATGCCGCCCACCTGCTGGTGGGGCTTCAGGGCGCGCTGGTGTTTCAGGGTGCCATCGATCTGATTGACCACCTTCGCTTTGGCATCGATCAGCAGCTGCCTGACCGCTGTCTGTTGCTTCAGCACGCGAGAGTAGCCGAGCAGCAGCGGCGCTCCCGGTACAACCTCCGCAAAGTGCGTCAGTAACTCCGTGGAGTCCGGCATGCGGTGCGGAGCGTCCGCCACCGCGTGGGCAACCTTGAGGAACCGTCCCTTGAGATCGTCATGGACCCTGGCGACAGGCGCGGAGCGGATCACGTGTTGCGAGTAGTCGTCGAATGCATAGGACGTCACGGCGGTGGACAGCGGAAAGATCGCTTTCCAGAGGGAGGAGTTTGGTGTTTCCGCTTTGGCTGGGTGCGGCTCGCGGAAGAGCGGCGTCGCGGTGAGCGTCGGTCCGCCGTCGAAGGCTGCCGTGAAGTGCAGCGTGCGTACGATGGCCGGCCAGTCCTGAAAGGTTGGGAAGTCGTGCAGCGTCAGCGTGCCGGCACCGGAGAGACGCGGCGAGATCAATACCGAGAGCCGCAGGCGGCCATTAGCTATGCCGTGAGGAAGCGCCGTCCAGATGATTTGTTCAGACATGTACTTTCTCCTTCACGCCGTGGCGAACGCCGCCAGGTATTCGCCCCAATCGCCGCCGCTGATCTGGTCGATAAAGCGCGGGTCGGAGCCGGCAATCTCGCGTTCCACGCCAACACTAAAGGACTTACTGAAGAAGAGGACGCTGACCTCCAGGGTGAGCGTCGCCTGGCCATAGGCCACGCCGTGGCCGCCCTTATTCTGATATGTCAGGCCGAGGTACAGCTCGATGGAGACTGAGACGATGCCCAGCACCTCGACGGCGCCGCCGGCACGGAAGAACCCCGTCAGGCTCGCGACGTCCGGGATAGCCGGAGTGGTTGCGGTTGCCGGCTTGGCCGGTGTGAACTTGAAGTAGATGCCGGCCATGGCGTAGACCGTGCCACTGGCGATCCCGAGATTGAGCGAGACGCTGGCTCCAAACTCGATCGCCGCCTCCAGGCTGTGCACGCCGTCCAGTCCCACCGTGATGCCGAAGAACAACCCACCGGCGAAAAAACTGATCTGGAGGTGACACGGCTCGCTGCGGGAGCCAAAGCTAAGGGCCGCCGTAACCGGATCGCCGAAGTAGGGGACGGTAAACACCATGCCAAACTTAATGTTGGTGAGGGCAAAGAGGCCAATTGAGAGGGCCGGCAGGTGTATTCGCACGCCGGCATCCACGTGATCGATCGACGGGTCGACGAACGGCCCTCCAATGTCTGGCCCGCTGCTCGCGGCGGGTGGTGGTGACGGTGGGGAAGAGCCGGCGGATGCCGCGCTGCTGCTTGACGGCGAGCCGCCCGAGCCGGAATCGCCACCACCCGGAATCACTTTCTTGAGGTCGTTTACGAAGGTGAGCGGGCCGCCGAACTCAACCTTGATCCCCTTCGGTTTGACACTCAGCTTGCCGTCCGCGCCGTAGGTGAAACTGAACTCGTCGAAGTGCGTGACGATCACTTCGAACAGGTCCAGCGCGAAGTTAGTGAGCTTACCCTCAACCTTATAGCTGCCCGGTTTGCCGGTATAGTCGCGTACGGTGGAGGCGACCACCTCCAGCGCGCCGTTCTTCGAGGCGTCGATATTGCCGGTAACGGGCTTATATGGGCCGAAGCGCTTGACCTTCGGCTTCCAGCTGAGGCTGTAGGTCCTGTGCTTGACCGGGCTGTCGAGATCGTTCGGATCTTCGTGGTCGTTGCCTTCCAGCAGCATGGGCAGGTCCGAGGGCCTGCTCGGTGTATCCGCCACGTCACCCAGAGTCAGGCCGCCGAGGATTTTGGCCTGGGAGGGATCGAAGAAGTTGTTGTAAAACTTGTTGCTCGGTTTACTTAGCGAACCGTCGGCGATCTGGGCAAGTGGGTTACCGACCGGGCCCTGCTTGCGCGACATGCCGGCAATGTTATAGGTGGGCGAGATTACCCCCAGGGTCCCCTCTGGGCCCGAGCCTGAGCCGCCAAATGAGACACTGCTCGCGCCGGGGTCCAGCATCTCAAGGTAGATCTCCCCGACGTTGCTTGGGGCGTCGAATCCATGTATGAGATAGAAGTCGCTCATCTTGACCCGCGGTACCTGGCCCGAGCGAAGCAGGGCTTCCAGCGTCGGGATTTTTACCGAGGCCCGTGCCAGCACCGGGTAAAACGCCGGCTGGTCACGCCTCTTGAGCTCAAGCACCGCGGTCTTCGGCCTAAACGTGGAGACGGTGATGTCCATGGTATGCAGGGTCGTGTCGCCGGAAGCAGCACTCTCGGCAAAGGCGACGTTCTGCCCGGCAGTTTGATACGTCGTGCGCGGCGGCAGTCCTGGGGAGGCATCTCCGAGCATGTAGTTGCTCACGCTCTCCATGGCGGCTGCATCGAAAGCAAGGTCGTTGTTGGCGCTGACAAATGCCATCGGCGCCGTGAACTCTACTGTCTTACCGGTCACGTCCGCACCGACGAGGTGGAACAGGAAGTCGCTCCCGGCCACGCGCGGCACGAACGCCTCCTCAGGGGGCTTGCCGGCGAGGATGCCCTGCGGAATATCCAGGTCCGGCGTGGTAATCGTGGTGCTCCGCATCTGGGTGAACGGCATCTGGCGGTCAACATGCCTATTTTTGTTGTCGACCAGACCGGAAACGCGGAGCTGTTTGGTCGGCTCGCGGACCACGATGAACATGCGCTGGAAAAGGTACGCGACGTTCTTGCCGTCTTCAACGAAGAATTTGCGTTCCGTCACCTTTACCAGCGAGGCGCGATGGCCAAATGGGAACAGATATCCCTGATAGACGACCCGCACGTAATTGTCTCGGCCCATGGCGCCGCGATGTACCCATTCCTCCACAGAGAGACTGAGTGCCGAAGGGTTAAATGAGCCGCGCAGATCCATCCAAGCACCAAGTCCGCTGAGCATCAGGCGGTTCGCGGCGATGGCGCGGGGCTGATATGGTTGCTGCTTCAATGCCTCGTGTGAGAAGTCGGCGCTCAGGCGTACGATCTGGTAGCGGTCGTTGGCGTTGAGCGAAGCGCGGAAATTTGGGCTTGTCGGCGCATTGTTCTTACCGGTCTGGTAGTCGCGCGACCAGACCGCGCGCACCACGCGGTCGGGCACCCCGGCATCCGTGCCGTAAGCATCGACCGGCCTGCCTTGCGAGAGAATCTCGCCGGTGACCACATATTTGCGGTCCAGGCCCGTACCTTGCGGCTGATAGACGTAGTGCTGGTCGACCAACGAGTGCGGGTCCTTGGGCTGGGCCGGCGATAGCTTGACGGCAAGACGGGTGTGCCAGAGCTCGGTCCGGCCATGGTCGGAAACGGGCGAGAATGCGTGCACCCAGGCGCCGGACGGCACCGGGGAAAGGATCAGGCGCCAGGGAACCTCGATTGCCGTCTCACGCGCTCCAGGCTGCGTGGGCGCCGGGTGAAGCAGCCGCGGCCTGATGATCTTTGCCAGCGGGCCGGCTTGTACCGCCAACGCCGCGGCTGTCGTCTGGGAGAAGCGTGTGTTGCTGCGCAACTGCGTGATCGATACACGACGGAACGGATGGACCGGCGGCCGTGCGGTCACGGGAAGGAGCGGCGTGAACTGCTGCCAGTCCAGCAGCGAATCCAGCGTAAAGGGGATCGATGTCATTCCCGGGGCCAGTCCAAAGACCAGCCTGCTCTCCTCCGCGAGGTAGGCCCTGGCCGGCCGCTGCGGTGTCTCCTGGCCCGCCGAGGCATCGGCATTGCCACTGGGCACCGGGTAGTTGGTCACGCGCCGGAAAAACGCCTGCTCCTGGATGTGCTGGGGCGGGAAGCGGACAATCAGCGCGGGATTGACTCGCCCGCCCGCCGGCGCCAATGTGCCCGCGCCACTGCTGTCGATTTGCAAGACGAAGTCTGGACACTCAAATGTCAGCACCAGCATATCTTCAGGGCGGACGATGTTGAAGGTGGGGTTGCTGATGGTAAGCTGCCGGGTATCCAGCCGCAGCACTGCCCAGGCGCCGACTGACGTGTCGGCAAATCCCGGGCCCGTGATTGCCAGCCGGGCTTGTGGCGGCAGCGACAGCGGTTCCACAAGCGCGCCGCGTAGTGACAGGTGCATGCGTGCCACGGCAGCCGATACATGTGGCGGCGCCGCGCTGGAGAGCTCAAGCGCCGGTGCATCCGCCGTGTCGCCAAGGTCCAGCGTATGCCCGCCCAGGGCCAACCGGGCCGGGTCTACGTGCAAGCGCGCCAGGAGCGCTTCCTGCCGTCCATTTGGCGCCAGTGCCAGCACATATGACGTGGCGCCCATGGGCAGGGTGAAGGGCAGGCCATCATTGCCGGCCAGCGCTCGGTGCGGCTGGTAGGCAAGGTCGGCGCCTGCCGCGCTGGTAAAAGCCAGGGCGTAGCGCGTCGTTCCCGCCCTGGACTCTGCGCACTCCAGACTGAGCGTGTCAAAACTTGCCGGTCCATGCAGCAGGCGCGCGCCCCTGGCCAGGCGTAAATTCGGGGCCAGTGCCCAGTGATGTGTTCCCCGCTGCAACGTAAGCGCGGCGCGTCTGGCGGCAGCGTCGCGTAGCAGACTCGGCGTTTCGGCCGGTAGCGGCTGCAGGATCAGTGAGTCCGCGGCAAGCGGGCCGGCACCCGCACCGCGGATCTCCACGACATGCGGGGCATCAAGGCGTAGTTCCCAGGATGGAGAGAATGAAGCGGCCGCTTTCCCGCGCAACATCAGCGACGCTCCTGCATGCAGGGAGAACTCGGCGTCAAGGCGTGCCTTACCGCGGAGCGGCGCCTGGCCGCGCAGCCATGACTCCAGCGCTCCTTCGGCGCTAAATCCTCCCAGGGCCAGCACAATCGAGATCCGCCATCCACGTAAGGCTCGGCGCAGATCGCAGGTCAGGTCGGCAGGCAGCGGTGTGCCTGCAAACCGTGCGCCGCGAAGCGT
>JAQBPC010000344.1 GCA_028287725.1 Chloroflexota bacterium
CTTTTTAGGCGGGGTATTGGCAAGCAACTCGAAGATTTCAGGGGTAAATACAGAACCCTTGACCTGCGCGAGGTCCGACGGGGATTCTTCAATTGGAGGCTTCTCAACGATCGACTGCACGCGGAAGGTCCGGTCATCGACGGGTTCGGCGGCGAGCATCCCGTATTTGTCCCAATCCTGCCGCGGAACGCGCATCGCCGCGAGCACGCTTGCGTCGTACTGCTCGAATACCCGCAACAACTGTTTGAGGCAAGGCTCAGCAGGAGGAGGCCCAGGATAGACGAAGTCGTCGCCCCAAAGCATGGCGAACGGCTCGTTGCCGACCACGTTTCGCGCGCAGAGGACGGCGTGGCCACTGCCCAGGGGCTCCGGCTGGCGGACAAACACCACTTCTACCATCGTCGCGGTATGGACAACGGCCTCGAGCAGAGCGGTCTTTCCGGCTTGTTTCAGCCGATATTCCAGCTCGAAGAAGCGATCGAAGTGATCTTCAATCGCTTGTTTGCTGCGGCCAGTGACGATGATGACCTGTTCTATCCCGCTGGCCGCCGCCTCTTCCACGATGTACTGAATGACCGGCTTATCGACGACGGGCAGCATCTCCTTCGGCACGGATTTGGTAGCGGGCAGCAGCCGTGAGCCGAGCCCAGCCGCGGGAATGACAGCTTTTCGTACCTTCCTCGTCATACAAATGCCCCTTTACGATGGACCGGCGAATCACTTCGCCGGTCATTACTCGCTTCACTCAGACTGGTATCGCGCATGCCGCTGCTTCGCGGCCCCCAGGCAACCGGCGTTAGAGATCGTTTTCGTTCTCGGCGTCCTCCTCGGCATCCTCAAGTGACGAGCCGCGCCGCATCTGCGGGAACAAGATAACGTCCTTAATTGATTCGGCACCGGTCAAAAACATGGTCAGGCGGTCGATACCCACGCCCAGGCCACCCGCAGGCGGCATGCCGTGCTCCATCGCCTCCAGGAAGTCCTCGTCGAATGCATGCGCATCTTGGTCGCCGGCCTCACGATCAACAGCCTGTGCCTCGAAACGGCGGCGTTGATCTTGCGGATCATTGAGCTCTGTAAAGGCATTGGCCAATTCGACAGCTCCGGCAAATGCCTCAAAACGCTCGACAAGCGCCGGATCGCCCTCCTTGGTCTTCGCAAGCGGCGAAAGCTCGAGTGGGTAGTCGTAGAGGAAGATCGGCTCTATCAGATGCGGTTCGACGAACGTCGAAAGCAGCTCGTCGATGACCTTACCTCTAGGCGTTCGGTCCGGAATTTGCAAGCCACGCTCGCGCGCCGCACTGAGCAGGGCAGCGTCACCTTCCCCAACAGGATAAGCAGTGAAATCTATACCGCTATACTGTAGAATCGCTTCGCGCAGCGTCTGGCGGGGCCACGGCGGCGTAAGGTCAATTTGCTGCCCATCGCGCTCGATTATCGGGCTGCCGAATATCTGGCCGGCCGTTTCAGAGACGAACCATTCGACAAGGCTCATGATGTCGTGGTAGTCGGCATAGGCCCAGTACAACTCGAGCATCGTGAATTCTGGGTTGTGCTTGCGTGACAGGCCCTCATTCCGAAACACACGACCGATCTCGAAGAGCTTGTCGACGCCACCAATTAGCAGCCGCTTGTGATAGAGCTCCAGTGCGATACGCAGGTAGAGATCTTCGCCCAACGCATTGAAGTGCGTCGTGAAGGGCCGTGCATGTGCGCCGCCATACAAGGATTGCAGCACCGGCGTCTCCACCTCAATGAAGCCGCGGCTCTCGAGTAACCGCCGGACGGTCGACACGATGCGGGACCGCAGCATCAGACGGTCGAAACTTTCGCGGTTCGCGATTAAATCCAGGTATCGCTTCCTGTAACGCACCTCTTTGTCGCGGATCCCGTGAAATTTGTCCGGGAGCGGTCGGAGCGCCTTGGAGATCAACTTGATCTCCCGAGCCCTGACGGTAATTTCGCCCGTACGAGTTTGGAAGACCGGTCCGCTTACCCACAGAAAATCGCCCGGATGCAAGCTCTTCAAGAGGTCGAACTGCGCGTCGCCAAGAGTGTTCCTCTGGGCATACACCTGGATTTTCCCACTCCCATCTTGCAGATGGAGAAATGAGGCCTTACCCATGTGCCGCGGTGTCAACATGCGACCGGCGACCGTTACCGTGGGCTGTTCTTCTTCCGGCACATCCGGCTGATAGGCTTCCAGTGCCTCCTTCGCGTTATGCGTGCGCGAGACACGTGCCGGAAACGGTTCAATGCCCGCGGCGCGCAAATCATCTACTGCCTGGCGCCGTGCCGCTAACTCCTCAACATCACTCATGCGTACCTAGAACTCTCCCAAGTTTTGGAATCCGTTGCGTCTTCTACTCACATTCTACGGGATCCCAGCGGAACTCCCGAGGCAGCGGAGTACTATCGACTCGGTGCGGTGATACCGGCGTAGGCTGAGCGATAGTCGACATGACAGCAAATCGCCGCCACAACAATAACACGCACTACACGTGATCCGGTTTCCGCCTCGCAGCGCCGAGGTGCGGTAGGGTGCGCCACCGATTGACGCCGATCCTCTCGAAATGACGTTCCCGGTCACCACCGGCCGTATGGTCAACGTACCAGTGCGTGCCAGAGATATGGCCCCAGAACCAGTATTCCTACGAGCACCGATCCAGCTGCGCTGACCAACACCGCGCCCGCGGCAACGTCTTTCGCGATTTTCGCCAAGGGATGATAACTATTGGTCACCAGGTCAACAATCGCTTCAACGACGGTGTTGAACATCTCGGCCGCGAACACCACCATAGCGCAAACCACGATGATTGCCACCTCCGCCGCTGGTACGCGGAGCGCGATCGCCGCCAGTATCGCCAGGGAGGCGACGGCCATATGGATCCGGAAGTTACGCTGGGTCCGGACAACGTACGCAACACCCTGGAAGGCGAAGCGGAAGCTTCCTCGAAACGATGCCCTACTTGGGTTCGGCGTCTCGTGTAAGACCGGCTGCCGCAAGCACATCCTCCTCGGCTGCGCGCATTGCAGCCGCATCCTCCGGTGCCTCATGATCGAAGCCCAGGAGGTGCAAGAGACCGTGCACGAGCAGGTAACCGAACTCCCGCGCTTCGCTATGACCGTATTCTACTGCCTGTTCGCGCATTCGGGGGACGTTAATTACAATGTCGCCAAGTGGAACTGGAACTCCCGCCGGTAACAAATCGCGCGCGGATTGTTCACCCTCTAACTGGCTAAACGACAGCACATCGGTCGCCGAATCTTTACCACGGAACTGGTTGTTCAACTGGCGAATTTGCGCATCGTCCACGAGTGTAATGCTCACCTCGGTGGTGCTCGGCGCGATGCCGCGAGCCACCAGTGCGTCGAGAGCCGGCGGAACGATCCGCTCGGCCTCGGCCGCTAGAACGTCGGTGGCATCGGAGCCACCGACCAGCACAAAGTGCATGGGTGGCGTTCCAGTTCCCGTCATTTGTCTCATGCCCTCACGGAGCAATATACCTGCGACCGGCGCTGCGTGAATTAGCCATTCAGAACCGCGGGAACCGGCGCGGGATACTGCACACGCGGATGCGAAAAGCCCTGCAGAACCGTGGCAAAGCTTTCCTGGATGACAGCCAGGTCACGTAGCGTGAGATTGCACTCGTCGAACTGGCCATCATGCAGCCGTTCTTGCGCGATTCGATGAATGATTGCCCGAATCTGATCGGCGTCAATTCCAGGTGAGGAACGTACAGCCGCCTCCACGCCGTCCGCGAGCATGAGGATGGCCATCTCGCAAGACTGAGCTTTGGGCCCTGGGTAACGATACTCCTCGACGCGGACCATGTCGGCACCGTACATCGCTACTGCTTGCTGGTAGAAAAAACTGACCATGTTGGTGCCGTGGTGTTGCCAGATGCCGTCTTCAAGAACCTCAGGCAAATGATATTGCCTTGCCAACCGCACGCCTTCATAGACGTGCTGCAGTATAAGCTCCACGCTTTGCTTCGGCTCGAGCTGCTCGTGTACGTTCTCGATTCCCGCCTGATTCTCGGCAAAGCTGGGAGGACTCACGAGTTTGCCGATGTCGTGAAAATATGCGACCACCCGGACCAGCAGTGGATCGGCGCCAATCTGTTCGGCTGCGCGTTCCGCCAAGGTGCCGATCATCATGCTGTGGTGGTAGGTGCCGGGCGCCTCCTGCATAAGTCGCCGCAATAGGGGGTGGTTGGGGTGGCTCAGCTCCAGAAGGTGGAGGCCGGTTGTGACGCCGAACAATCTCCCCAAGCCGGACAGGCCGCCGATGGTCAGTGCCGCGGCTAAGCCGCCGCTGACCAGCACACCCACGGTGTACGTGCTCAGGCCGAGCCAGTCGTAGCCTTGATGCAGCAATTTGAAGGCGAGTATTGTGATGAAACCGGCGCCGGCGGCCGAGAAGCCGGCAACGAAGAAGTCGCTCGACCTCCGGACGGAACGCACCAGCAAGGCGCTGGTTACGCCGGTTACCAGGTAATAGGTAGCAATCTCAA
>JAQBPC010000546.1 GCA_028287725.1 Chloroflexota bacterium
ATGTCTACACCATGAGCAAGGGCGGGCTAATCGCGCTGACGAAGTCGCTGGCGGTACAGTTTGCGAACCGCGGCATCCGGGCGAACGCGATATGCCCAGGACCGATTGAGACGCCGCTCTTGCGGCAACTCTGGACGAGCGAGGAGGCACGGAACCTGCGGCTAAACCGGATCCCGCTGGGCCGGTTTGGCGCGGCCGAGGACATCGTCTACCTGGGGTTGTACCTCGCAAGCGACGAGTCGTCTTGGACGACTGGCGCAGTGATGGTGGTGGACGGGGGTATCACCTCCAACTACTTCTAAAGCTCCTACTCCTGCTGATTGTCGCACCATCACCACGTGCCCGGATCTGCCAAGATCCGGGCACATTGCACTTCCTGGGTTCTTGAACTCACGAATTATGCCGCATAAATCGACAACGGACCAGGCTGGTGCTATTATCGTTCCAATCTCAGACGGCGTGCCGGACTAAGTCTTACTCGCGGAGTCCCGGACATAGTATTGGCGATGACGCCGGGAGGGTCCGCGGTGCGACTTTACGTGCTCGACGCCTAGATCGCCGACCCTGTCCTAACCCTGGATTCCTTTGTGTCCGCGCGAGTGCATTGCGAACCGTAATGGCGCAGTAGTGGGAGCGACAAGAGGAGAGTAATTTATGGCAACCCGTGAGCAACTGATCGAGGATGACCTTAAACGCTTGCACGGCATGGGCTATGCACAGGAGCTGTACCGTGCGATGGGCGGCTTTTCTAACTTCGCCATCTCGTTCACGATCATTTCAATTCTCAGCGGTTGTTTAACTTCATTCTTGCTCGGCATTGACTTTGCCGGCCCCGCAGCCGCCTCTATTGGGTGGCCAATCGTAAGCATCTTCACGCTCATGGTTGCTCTCTCGATGGGTGAGCTTGCCTCGAGCTTCCCCACTGCCGGTGGCCTCTACTACTGGGCCTCCAAGCTTGGCGGTCCCGGCTGGGGTTGGTATACAGGCTGGATCAACCTGATCGGTCAGGTGGCGGTTACAACAGCGATCGATTATGGTTTGGCGACATTCGTCAACATATTGATGAATACCTGGTGGGGAACGCCGCAGACACCCAACGCGATTATGATCACTTTCTCCGTGTGTCTGCTGCTTCACGCGATAATGAACGCTTTGGGTGTGAAGCTTGTCGCCCTGCTGAACGACATCAGCGTGTGGTGGCACATTGCCGTAGCTGCGCTCTTCATTGCCTTCCTCGTCTTCAAGGCGCCGACACACTCCCTCAGCACCGCGTTCCATACCGGTTATACGACCTCCGGCTTCCCTTATTGGTACGGCTTCTTGCTAGGGTTCCTGCTGGCGCAGTACACCATCACCGGCTTTGACGCGTCCGCTCACATGAGCGAAGAGACGATTGGCGCCGAATCGCGGGCTCCATGGGGAATCGTGATGAGCGTGGTGATCTCGGCAATCGCCGGCTGGGCCCTGCTACTTGCTCTTGCCGCGGCGATTCCCTCTGTACCGGTGGCCAAGGGCTTTGCGGACTCAATCGGTACTGTTGCTAACGCTCCGGGAGCCAATCCAGTTGGGCTGATTCTCAACTCCGCGCTTGGCGTCCGCCTTGGCACGTTTCTCCTGGCGCTGGCCGTTGTTGCACAGTTTTACTGTGGCATGTCGAGCGTGACCAGCAACTCGCGAATGATTTACGCATTCTCACGTGATGGCGCGCTGCCACTTTCCAAGGTGTGGCACGCCCTCAACAAGCGAACACGCACACCCATTAACGCGATTTTTATCGGCGCATTTCTATCCTGGGTCCTGGCTTTGCCATCCCTCTGGAGCACGACCGCCTACCTGGCAGCTACGTCGATCGCGGTCATCGGCTTGTTCCTGGCATATATCATTCCTGTCTACCTGCGATGGCGTGCGGGTTCGGCGTTCGTCCGTGGTCGCTGGCATCTTGGAAAATGGAGCGCAACCGTCAACGTCGTAGCAATGCTTTGGGTAGTCTTTATCTGCATCCTGTTCATGCTGCCGACTGCCAATCCAATCAATTCCACAAACTTCAATTACACACCGATCGTGGTGCTCGGGACACTTGCGCTGCTCACCCTCTGGTATATGCTCAGCGTACGCCATTGGTTTACCGGACCAAAGATTCAAGGTAGTGCCGATCAGCTCGCCCAAATCGAACACGATCTTGGTGAAGACGTGGTGTTGGCGCCGGCCTGATTGTCATCGTCCGGGCGGCGCACTGGGGGCAGGGATCGTGGTGATCCCTGCCCCGTGCAGTCCGAAGGAGCAGCCGAGGTAGCGTTTAGGTTACGACGCGGCCTTTGACGCAACGGCAAGCGCCACCTCATAGTTTGGCTCTTGCATCTGGTCGGCGACATACTCGGCGTAAGCGATACGATCCTCGCGGTCGATCACGAACACGGCACGCTGGAGCAGGCGCCATTCCTTAACGAGCACGCCGTAGTCACGTCCGAATGCTTCGTCGCGATGCGCAGAGAGGGAGGGGTGGCTGATTTCTTCGGCGGCATGCCAGCGCGCTTGCGCATATGGCAAATCCATGCTTACCGTTTAGATCTGCACAATGGGAGGCATGACGCTTCGCAAGCTTTCCCAATGGCGGGTTTCGACATGGCAGACGGGCGTATCGATTGAGTTAATGACGTTGAGTAAGCGTACCTTCCCGGCCGTA
>JAQBPC010000589.1 GCA_028287725.1 Chloroflexota bacterium
GTCGATACGTTCTGGCAGGACCCCGACAACCACATGGCGACGCGGGTGTATAGCCTGTGTACAGAGCTGAGTCTCTACGGCGAGCTGTTCGTGCGCTTCTTCGTCAACCCATTCTCGGGCGCGGTGAAGATTGCGCAGATCGACCCCAGCTTGATCGACCAGATCGAGACGGATCCGGAGAACATCGAGAAGGCGCTGCGATTCCATCAGCGTCCGGTCGGTCCTGGAGGCGCGTTGTGGAGCGCCACGGCGCCGGTGGGCGGGGTGCAGCCGCCGGCGCCGACCCTGGAGCCGTCCGGCGCCTCGTACCCCGGCGACGCGGTGATGGCCGGCACCTGGTACGAGGCGGGAGCGGAGGTGGTGCAGTTCAAGATCAACGCCGTCTCCAACGCGAAACGCGGGAAGAGCGACCTGGCCACGCTGCTCCCCTGGCTGCGCCGCTATAAGGACTGGCTGACGGACCGCGTGCGCATCAACAAATACAAGGGTGCATTCCTGTGGGACATCAAGCTGGCCGGCGCCGACGCGAAGACAATCGACCGGAAGCGGATGCAGTACGCCTACCCGCCCGACCCCGGCAGCATCATCGTCCACAACGAGTCGGAACAGTGGAGCGCGGTGCAGCCGAGGATCGAGGCCGGCGTTGCCGAGGCGGACGGCCGGGCGATCAAAATGATGATCGCCATGGGGGCCGGGTTGCCGGAGCATTACCTTGCGGAGGGCGGGGACGTGAACCGCGCCACCGCGTCGGAGATGGGCTTGCCGACCTTCCGCAAGTTCCAGCGGCGGCAGGATACGTTCGGGCTGCTGGTCCGCACAATCGTGGATCGGGTGCTGGAGGAGGCGGTGCGGGCGGGCACGCTGCCGGCCGGGGTCGACCGCTCGTACAAGGTGATCTTCCCGGAGCTGGCGCCCGGCGATAACCGCGACCTGGCCGCGGCGGGCGGCACGATGCTGCAGGCGCTGCTGGCGGCGCACGCGGCCGGCTGGGTGAGCCGGGAGACGGCCATGCGCCTGTTCTACGGGATGACCGGGCAGGAGATCAACGTGGCGGAGGAGCTGGATCGGATCGCGGGAGAAACGGAGTCGAAGACGGAGTTATAGAGAAAAGGATTTACAGAACAGTTAAGCGACAGTTAAGCGGTGATTGGTGCTGATTTGGTTTTCTTTTGGATCCGCATGATAGGCGCCGCTTGGGTGTTCTCTGGTTTTCTTTTGGATCCGCTTCGCTGGCCGCGCTCGTTGGCGCCAATTGCCAAATAGTCGATAGCCAACCACTGTCCGCAGTTACAAACTTCAGGCAACCGGGCCAATCAAGTCGCAATCACCACGTGCGGTGCGCCCATCATTCTGCGTCATCTGTGCTATCTGCGTCATCTGCGTTTCTGTAGGATCCGCTCCGCTGGCCGCGCTCGTTGGCGCCAACTGCGACGTTGGCCTGGGTGAGCTCCAGAGGGGCGGGCTGAGAAGGGCAGGCCTTGGAGGTTCACAGTCCTCGCCCCCGTATCTGCGTCATCTTTCCCATCTGTGTCATCTGCGTTTCTGTTGGATCCGCTTCGCTGGCCGCGATCGTTGGCGCCAATTGCCGCGTTGCCGTGAATGAACTCCAAGGGGCACATTGAGTGTGCCTGGATCGGGCGAGGTAGGTGCGGGCCGGAAACTCGGCCGTTCAAAGCTTGGCTAAGGTGACATAATGCGGTCTAGAAATCCCGCCGTGAACGGAGGTCAATGCCCGTAAACGGGTGGAGCGTCAGGGATGGTCACAATACCGATCTGGATATCATGCCGTTCATAGCTCGACCGCAACCGCGACCCAGTCACGGTAGATGCTGCCCAGGACACCAATCTGCAGTCCCCGACGTTCGAGGCTTGGCCAGGGTGGCGTAGCTTCGGACTGGAAACCACGCCGTTTACGGCGTGGAGGCTCACAGTTCTCGCCTAGCGTGGCCTTCAGGCCGCTCGTGCTCCTCGTGCCCAACGCGAATCGTACAATTCTCGGGTGCGGCTACCATGTTCCGCCAGGGTGCGGCTACCATCGTGGTCCCGTTCAAATCCATGGAGGAATACCGTGACCGACCATGCCGAACCTGACCACCGCGCATACCTCGAGCGCAGCCTGGGCGCGCACGCGGCCTACACGCTCCATTATCACCTGGTCTGGAGCGTGAAGGCCCGGCACCGCGTGCTGACCGGCCCGGTTGCTACGGCGCTGCGGGCGGATCTGCTTCGCACCGCGGACTCGATCGGCGTCACCATTCTGGCGCTGCACGTCGAGCCTGAACACGTGCAGCTGTTGGTGAGCCTACGCCCGGATATAACTCTGGCTACGGTGGTGGGGCGGATGAAGGGGGCTAGCGCGCGGCGGCTGCGGGAGTCATTCCCGTCCGTCCGAGCCGTCGACGAGCGTGCCTGCTGGAGCAACGGCTATTTCGCGCGGACCTTGGGCGATATTACCATTGCGCAAGCGAAGGCCTATCTGGACCGCCAGCGCGAGCATCATGAGTGACACGGGCAGCGTGGATTCGGGTTAATAGGGCAGCCTGAAGCGGCCAACGATCACCAGGTGTGGTCGATCGGCGCCGTGTTGTGCGGCGTCTTGACCGGTATCGGAGATGATCTGCGGCGAATGAAGCGGCCTGAAGGCCACGGCTTGGCGAGGACTGTGAGCCTCCACGCCGTAAACGGCGTGGTTTCCAGATCGACATTGGCGCGGTAGGGGCCGGCTCGTGCCCGCTCGCGACCGGCTGGCACAACCACTATTCATACGCCTTAATTTCTTGACCCTCATAATGACCGTGGATTCCAGATTGCGGCTATATCACGTTGGTCAAGCTTTGAACGGCGCGTTTTCAGCTCGGTGTGCTGAGCTTCGTCGACGTAACTGAGTCGTGGTTGTGGACGAGCCGTGAACGGCGCGTATTCCAGACCGGTCCATGAACGTCGAGGTTTCCAGGCCGCAGCCACGTCACCCGGGCCAGGCTCTCTCAGTCTGCCCCCTGGACCTTACCTGCGCCAACGCGGCAGATAGCGCCAACGAACGCGGCCAGCGAAGCGGATCCAAATGAAATCCAAAGCGCCACCAAGCCGCGCCTATTTTAATTAGAACAAAAGTACTATTATAACGTTCTGGAAGTGCCATGAGTTTCAATCGCGATCCGCTCGCGTCGCCGGCTCACCCGCCCGCGCCGCCTTCGCAGCCGTCGCACGTTGCGCCGGACCGCTGGCATGGCGCGCGGATCCGGCCACGGCATCAGGGCGTCGTGCATCACCCACATGCGCACACGCTCGAGGCGCTGCACGGGCTGCATCACCCGCACCACGGCGCGCTGGCGCGTGCGCATCCCGCCGCTCACTCGGGCCGGCAGGGTGCGCATCCAGCGCAGGTGGCGGCGCACGGTCATCATTCGCGGATCCACCTCGCGGCACGGCCCGGTTTGCAGAAGATCGAGGTTGCTTCCATTCAGTCGTATAACGCGGCGGCAAACACGGCGCAGGTGCGGATCCTGGGCGCGCAGGCCAACCTGATCGGGCCGTTGCCTCTGGGCGAGGGGCTTTCGCCCACCCTGGCCGTACCCGGCGCTACCTGTCTGGTGGTGCTGCTCGACGAGGCTAACCCGGCCGATGCGGCGATCGTGGCGATCTATAACGCGCCGCCACAACCGTGGAGTCAGGCCGGGAGCGCCGCCCTGAACCTCGCTTCATATCAGATCGCGCAGACGGTCAGTTTCCCGGCCGCGTTTTCTACCAGCGTTCTGGCCGTGACCGCGACCAGCCGGCACCCCGATTTCGTGGCCAGCGTCTCCGGCGAGACACTGACCGGCTTCGTGCTCAGCCTGACGCGGCGCGAGGGTGCCAGCCAATTGCAGTCCGGCGTGCTCAACGTGCCGGTGGCGGCGGGCGCGTCGAGCGGCAGCGCGCCGCTGGTGTTCCCCAGCGCCTTCGCCGTGGCCCGTTCGGTCTCAGCCAGCAGCAGCAACGGCAACTGGCACGCGAGCGTTTCGGGGCTCTCGGCCGGCGGCTGCACGCTGACGGTGAGCAGCACGGCGCTGGGGCCGGTCACGATCACCGTCTATTGGCAGGCAACGGGCGATCCAGCCGTGAGCCTAACCGTCGCCGTCGATTGGCAGGCGCTTGGCGTGTAGAGGAGCGGGGGAACGCGGGGCCTCCGGATAAATCCGGACGGGAGGGGACGGGCCGGCTGAAGCCGGTTGTCTGCCAAACGTCACCCGGCTTCAGCCGGCGTATCCCTACCATGCGCCTGCTGGCGCAGGCCTCGTATGGGGCGGGGAACGTGCAAGCCTCCGGTTGAAACCGGATGGTAGGAAACGGGCCGGATAAATCCGGGTGTGGTGCGGTGTGCAACCGGCTTTAGCCGGCGTACCCTTGCCATCCGGATCTATCCGGATGTGTGAAGACCGGCAACCGGCTTCATCCGGCGTACCCCTACCATGCGCCTGCAGGCGCATGGTGACGCGCGGGGCATGGCGGGAAGTTGGCCTCCACGAGGCAGCTGCACGACGAAACATGCATGAAAGGAGATCCCAATGGGCTGGACACCGCGTTACCGGCACGTGAGCCAGTTGCATCCCGGTCCCGGCGGCACCCTCTCCGGCTGGAACGACTGCTGGGAGGCCTGCCTCGCTCGCTACCTGCGCGAACGTGATCCGGCGGTCTGTAAAGGCGACGATTGGGCGTTGATCGCGGCGATCAGTCAGGTGGCGCGCGGCCGGCCCGATGCGCCGGACAATCCGGATACCACGCTGGTCGACGCGTCCCGCAGTCTCGCCGCGTACGGCGTGGCGGCCACCTGGACGGCGGGGTATCAGGATGCTTTGCAGGCGCCCTGGGCCATCTGCTTGGTCGATGGTCCTGTGCTGTCGCCGGCTCAGTACCCGGCCGATTGGTTCGGCCGCAGCGCACCGGGCGGCAACCACTTCATTCTCTGGCTGCCGTTCTGGGAAGGCTCGGCCGATTGGTTCGACGATCCGCTGTGCTTTGCCAATGGCCAGCACGATTGCCAGTACGACCTGGGCAGCGTGGCGGCCGCGTTTCAGGGCGCGTATCTGTTGCCTAGCACCGGGAACGGCGAGATTTCGCCGGCTCCGCTGCAGGTTGCCGCTCGTTGCGGGCTGAAGGTCCAGCCCAATCACACCTGCGTTGCCCTGACACAGCTGGCGGCGGGCGCCCGGGTCGTGGCGCTGAGCGGCGCCACGGGTGCGTGGCAGCAGGTACGCACGGTCGCGGGGATTACCGGCTGGGTGCCGCGGAACCGGCTGCGAGCGGTGGGCGTATGAGCAATGCACGGTCGCGCACAACGGCGCCGGGAATATCGAAGCCCTCACCGGCACCATCCCATATTCAGCCAGTCCCCGGCATTGCGAGCGCTGGACACGCCAGCAAGTCGCGGCCGGACGGCGCTCATCCCGATCCGGGAATCGCCGACCTCTACGTGCTGTACCGGGCACAGGGCTCGGCCCGCTACCCCTTCGTGGCGGCCTGGATCCAGCGGCACCGGCTGAGCGCGGGATTCTTGATGGAGCACGCGCGGCGCTTCCAGCGGGTGGTGGTGATTGGCCCGCCCGATGGCCTGGTGCTGCCCGACAGCTGCAGGGTGGCGTATGTGCAGGCCGACGAGGCGGAGCGGCGCTTTGCCGCCGACCCGCGGCCCAGCGCCCTATTTGGGGAGGAGTAATGGTGACGGCAACGGCGGGAACGACCATGCCGGCGGCGGGCACCCGGATCCGCTTCGGGCTCAGTCTGCGCGAAGGAGTAATGGGCGCGGCTGGGAGGCGCGAGGTGGAGGTGGTGTGCATCCGGCCCGGCCTCTCGCGGAACGGGAACTTTTATGGCTCGGAGTGTTTGCGCCAGGCATTGCCGCTTTTCGAGGGCGCTCGCGCCTACGTGGACCACTCGGAGAGCCCGCTGCGCAGCGTGCGGGACCTGGCGGGAAGTTATCGGAACGCGCGGCTGGGGTCGCACGGGGAGGTGCGAGCTACCCTGCGCATCTCGAAGAGCCAGGACTGGTTGTGGGAGCTGATCGAGGAGAGCGTGCAGGAGTGCCAGGACCTGGTGGGGCTTTCCATCGACGTGCAGGCGGCCGTGCGCGATGGGGAGGTGGCGGGTCGCACGGCGCGGATCGTGGAGCGGATCACCGCCTTGCACAGTGTGGACGTGATCACCAAGGCCTCGGCCGGCGGCGCCTTCGAGAAGATTCTGGAGGCGGACAAGCAGAGCTGGTGGGACCAGATGGAGCCGCTGAACGAGGAAGCGGCGGGGCTGGCGCAGGCCGGCGTGGAGTCCGGCATTCCCGTGAGCGCGCAGCAGCAGCCTGTCTGGGCCGGGCAGGTGAACCCGGTGCAGCTGGGTCCGAGCATCGGCCAGGCGATTCCTGGCGGCGAGATACAGTTGGGAGGTACGTACGTGGCGCAGAGTGTGCGAGGTCTATCCGGCACGCCGATGATGGGTGGTGAGGCGCCGAGCACGGTGGCGCCGGTCGCTCCCCCGCCGCAGATCGCCGCCAGGAGCCAGCTTCAGGAGGGGCAGGGCGGCGGAAGCGCCGCGCATGAGGCTGCGCAGGGTAGTCTTGCCCCGGCAGCTGGGGGTGGGGTCTCGTCCGCGTTGCATGACGGCGAGCAGGCCGACGCGACCCGGCTGCTGGAGGAGGTACGCCACGAGCGGGCGGTGCTGGCCTCGGAGCGGCTGGTGGACCGCATGGTGCGGGGATCGGAGCTGCCGGGTCCGGTGCGGGCGCGGCTGGAGCGGCGCTTCGCCGGCCAAGTGGTGCGCGAGGCCGATCTGGCGGCGGCGATTGACGAGGAGCGGTCGGTGCTGGCGGAGCTCACCAGCTCGGGACTGATCCGCGGCATGGGCTACGAGAAGAGCATCCGCATCACCATGACCGAGGGCGAGCGCCTGCAGAAGGCCTTCGACCAGCTGTTCGACATCCAGGAAGGGGAGACGGTGCCTCGGCTCTCGGGGATCCGCGAGGCCTACGTGGCGTCCACCCACGACCTGGAGATATCGGGGGTCACGGCGCCGGATCGTTTGCGGGAAGCGGATACCACCACGGCCACTTTCAGCTTCCTGCTAGGCACCAGCATGAACAAGCGCTTGCTCAAGGACTATCAAGCCTGGCCGAGCGAGTGGCAGAAGTTCTGCACGATCACCCCGATCAAGGATTTCAAGACGCAGAGCAGGGTGCGGCTCGGCGCGTTCGGCTCGCTGGCGACGGTGGCCGAGGACACGGCATACGCGTCGATCTCGCTCAGCGATACCCAGGCCACCTATGCGCCGGCCAAACGTGGCAACCTGGTGGCGGTGACGCGGGAGACGATCGTGAACGACGATCTCTACGCAATCAAGCAGATCCCGGGGAAGCTGGCGGTGGCGGCGGCCTTCACCCTGGCGGAGTTCGTCTACACCTTGCTGGCGGCGAACGGGGCGGTGATCTACGACACCTTTAAGCTGTTCGATTCGGTGAACCACACCAACACGGGCATCATCGTCGGCAACCTGGGGACGCCGAACAGCGGGGCGGCGCTCTCCAGCGCGGCGCTGCAGACGGCGGTGACCAAGATGCGCCGGCAGCTGAACATGGCGAGCAAGCCGATCGGCCTCAAGCCGCGTTTCCTGGTGGTGCCGCCGGAGCTGGAGTTCACGGCGATGGTGATCACCAAGTCGGCCGGCGCGCCCGGCTCAAACAATAACGACATCAACCCGATGCTGGGCTATGCCGAGGTGGTGGTGGCGCCGCAGATCGCCAGCCCCACCTACTGGATGGCGGTGGCCGATCCGCGTGTGATCGACACGGTGGAGGTGGGCTTTGTGGGCGGGCAGATGAACCCGCAGCTCTTCATCCAGGACCAGCCGCTGTTCGGCAACAACTTCACGAACGACGTGATCACCTATAAGGTGCGGCACGAGTACGGCGGCGCCGTGGTGGACTACAGGGGGTTCTACCTGGGGAACAACTGAAACACAGATGACACAGATACGGGGGGGACGACTAGGATCCGGGAGGTTGAGGGGGCTGAGGCATTCTTTTGGATCCGCTTCGCTGGCCGCGTTCACTGGCAGCATGTGCGACGTGGTTAGGTATGGTCGTTAGGAATTGCTGGGGTCTCAACAGCACGCATGGCGCCATCGTCAGGGTAGCAGCCTCAGCCCACTCAACCTCGTATCTGCGTCATCTTTCCCATCTGTGTCATCTGTGTCATCTGTGTTTCTGGACTATTGGAGGAGTGAATGAACCAGATACCGCATCAA
>JAQBPC010000599.1 GCA_028287725.1 Chloroflexota bacterium
ACCAGATACCTGGTGGTGGGACATGTCTGTCTCGACCATACCCCGTTTGGACCGAAATGGGGTGGGACGGCCATGTTCGGGGCGATTACCGCGTTGCGGCTCAACGCACAGGTACATGTGCTCACCAGCATGCCGGCGGAGTCGGTGCGGGAAGCGCTTCCCGACGGTGTCATCGTGCAGAACGCCGAAACGGATACCCCGCTGATCTTTCGCCACGAATACACGGATGGCCGGCGCGAGCTCTACGTGACACATGTTGCCCCTACGTTGCACCTCGAGCACCTGCCGGAGGCGTGGCGTAACCCGGATATTGTGCATTTCGGGCCGGTCGCCCAGGAGGTCGGGCACGATTTATTAGCGGCATTCGACCAGTCGCTCCGCGGCGCATCCGTGCAGGGGTGGCTTCGCAATTGGGACGGCGATGGCCACGTGCGGCCGCTCCCCGTAGCACAACTTCTCGAATGGGCCCCACCGGTACAGTTCAGCTTTCTGAGCGAAGAGGATATTGGTGGGAACCGCGCGATCATCGACTTCTACCGGCTCCACCACGAGATCGTGGTGCTGACGGACGGCTCGCATGGCGCCACCGTCTTTGAAGGTGAGCAGGCCACATGGATACCCGCGGTGCCTGTGCGTGAAGTGGACGCCAACGGCGCAGGCGACGTGTTCGCCACGGCGTTTCTTATCCGCTACCACGAGACCGGCAGTGCCGTCACCGCCGCGCAATTTGCCGCTGCGGTCGCCTCATTCCATGTGGAGCAGGTAGGGATCGCGGGGATACCAACGCGCGCACAGGCAGAAGCCAGGTGGCGCGAGTATTACGGGGCGTGATCTGACCGGACTCGGAGGAAATACACGCCTTACATCGCTCGCAATAGCCCTGCCCGTGCGCAACTAACGCTCGCCCGCATCCGTACGGCAATCAATCGGCTCGAGATGTTTCCAGACAGTAGACGACCGGGCCGCGTGGACGGCACGCGCGAAACTGTCGTGCCTCGCCTTCCCTTTCGGGTGATCTAAAAGGTCTGGCAAGAGCAAGTAATGCGCGCGTTGCCGAAAACCGTGTTGACGCCCGGCGGTGCCGTGTTAGCATTTAGCCATGCAAGAACAGGATGCGCTTGAAAGACTCCGCCAAATCTGCCTTGCCTTCCCGGAGGCCAAGGAGGGTGGCGGTGTCGGCAACCCGGCGTTCAAGGTGCGGGACAAGATCTTCGCCATGCGGCACACCAGGATCGGGCGCATGTCGCTGTGGTTTAAGGCTCCGCCGGGACTTCAGGGCGCGCTCGTAGGCTCCGATCCGGAACGGTTCTTCGTGCCACCCTATGTCGGCCACCATGGGTGGGTCGGCGTGTATCTCGACATCGAAGTCGATTGGGACGAAGTCGCTGACCTGGTAGACGAGAGCTACCGGATGACGGCCCCCAAACGCCTTACCGCCTTGCTGGGTCAGAGCTAGCAACTGCTCCGCCCGCCCAGGCGTCGCTCCAGCAGCTACCCCAAGTTACTCATACATTCCCGAAGCCTCTACCAGGCGGCAGCGCGGGCACAGGCTCATGCGTATCGCTCACAGGGGTTGGGCGATACGCCGTGCGGCGGTCGCATCACGTGATCTACAGCCCGATAGCGCGGGTTGGCGACCGATAAAGGATAGACGTGCATGACTGCCCGTGCTTATGGCGCTTCCACCTGACCCACATATGGGGCAGCCAGGGTAGGCTGCAGGCTTGACAAGCATTCGATGCCTGGCCTACTCTTTCCAGTTATAAGGTTATAATGACTGGCGGCGGGATGCGAGTAGTGACCAGGGCGGTACGTTTGCAGGTTCTGGCCATGCTCGGGATTGCCTGCCCGCTCCCGCGTACTTTCGACTCCGGGCCAATCGAAATAGCGCCGCCGCTATTTCCGCCGAATATAATTGCCGCCCTCCGGCGATTTCCGCGGTTGAGCCCCTTTATCTGGTATGAATCCCCGCGCTCCTGCTCGAGCACCGCATGAACGTGTATGCGAAGCGGCCTCAGGATCGCGCGCGACAAGGGCGCGACGCTACCCAGACCGCGGAACGGGACGTCGAGCCAATGGCGCGTTGGCCACGAACGATTCAGCCGAGCGTATTTTCCAGCCGCAAAGGGGCGGCAATCGCCGTAACGCATCAACGCAACGCTGCGTAGATTCACGGACCGTACACCGCTGCGTCCGCTGAGACGCACGTCCGGAAGGAGAATTTGCGGTTGAGCGCGGACATGACGGAATTGCATCAACGCATCGTTCGCAGTGTCGAGGAGCACCGCCCCACCGTAATCGCGTTTCTGCAGGACCTTATCAAGGCCCCGAGCGTGACCGGTCAGGAAGGCGTGTGCGCGGTGGTGTGCGCCGAGAAACTCACCTCAATGGGTCTGGAAGTGGATACGTGGGACACCGATCCCACCGAGCTGCGCGCGCATCCGGCAGCCAACCCGTCGAGCTTCTCCTACGAAGGACGCCCGAACGTTGTGGGCCGCTACCAGGGCGCGAACCCCGCGAGCGGCCGCTCGCTGATGCTCAATGGGCACGTCGATGTGGTGACGGCGGAGTCGGTCGCCAAGTGGACACACGATCCGTGGGGCGGCGAGATTGCCGAGAATAAGCTATATGGCCGCGGCGCAAATGACATGAAGGGCGGCATTGCCTGCATGGTGGTTGCCCTCCAGAGCGTCCTGGCAGCCGGCCTGCGGCCTGCCGGCGATGTGCTCGTCGAGTGCGTCATCGAAGAGGAAGAGGGTGTCGGTAACGGCACGCTCGCCAGCTTGCTGCGCGGGTACACGGCGGACGCTTGCATCGTGACGGAAGCAACCGACTTGCGAGTGCAGCCGGCCATGCGAGGGGCGATCCGCTGGAAGATTACAGTTGAGGGCCAATCATCGCACGGAGTGGAGAAGTGGAAGGGAGTTGACGGTATCGAAAAGGGCTTCGCCGTATGGCAGTCACTGCGCTACTTCCAGGACGCCATGTCCGGCATCAACTCGCATCCGTACTTTGCCGAGTACCCGATCAGCATTCCGGTGACACCTGACGTGATCCGGGCCGGAGCGTGGCGCGGTATGGTCGCCCCAGACTGCGTGATCGAGGGATATCTCGAGACCCTACCGGGTCACGACACCGCGTATTGGGAGGAGCAAGTTCGCTCATACCTCCATGCCGTCGCGTCAACTGACCCATGGCTACGCAACCATGTGCCGCGACTGGAAGTCACGGAGCGGTATGAAGCATATGCGGAAGACGACGACTCACCGTTTGTGGCCGCTATGCAATGTGCCGCAACAGAAGTGCTTGGAGAGGCTGGGCCGCTTTCGGGGTTGAATGGCGGCTGCGACGCATATATTCGTCATGTGTATGGCCACGCGCCAACCGTGGTCTTCGGCCCGACCGGTGATCGCGCGCATGGCGCGGACGAGTATGTGGATATCGACTCGCTCGTGGCGGCGACGAAGGTGATGGCGCTGACCATCGCCGATTGGTGTGGTATAGCCTGAGCATCGCGTGGTGCAAGAGGAGAAACCGGCAGTGGCGCACCCAGCGACGTCCGCTCTGCTTATACAGGATGGCGACAACGGGGTCGACTATGAGCGGCCGCTGCGCAGCCAGGCCGGATGGTCCGGCGCCTGGAGGCGCTACCGCGCACATACCCTTCCGTTGGTCGGGCTCGTGCTCACTCTCCTGGTGCTCGGCGTAGCAGTGTTTGCTCCGTTGCTTGCGCCGGACAATCCAATCACGCAATTCCCAAACGGCCTCAGCGCAGAGGGCGGACCCCGGCCGCCGGGTGGGCAGTTCCTGCTTGGCACCGATTCGCTGGGCCGCGACCTGCTGAGCCGGTTGATCTGGGGTGCACGAACGTCAATGGAGATCGCCATTCTTGCCAATCTGATGTCGGCCGTAATCGCCGTAACCCTGGGCGCGTGCGCGGGCTACATGGGCCGGCGCGTGGACATGCTGCTGATGCGGCTGACCGACCTGCTGATGGCCATTCCCGCGATGTTGCTGGCAGCCTTCCTCGCGGCCGTATTCCAGCCAAGCATCGGTATTATCGTGATCGTGGTCGGCTTCGTGAACTGGTTCTATCTGGCGCGCATCGTTCGTGCGGAGGTCATGGCGCTACGGCAGCGCGAGTTCGTGGATGCCGCGCGCGCGATCGGGCTACCAACCTGGCGCATTCTGGCACGCCACATCCTCCCGCAGTTGTGGGGATCCGTCATCGTCTATTCCACGCTCAACGTCGCGACGACGGTATTGTTCGTAGCAGCACTCTCCTATGTCGGTATCGGCGTTCAGCCACCGACGGCCGATTGGGGCAATATCATCGCCGAGGGTAACACCTACCTTTCGGTCGCGCCCTGGCTGGTCATATTTCCCGGAATCGCCCTGGGCATATCGGTCCTGGGTTTCAACCTTCTGGGCGACGGCTTGCGCGACGCCCTGGATCCGCGGCAGAAAGTCTGAGGGTGGCCAACTCTACCGGCCACCGCTCAACGTATTGGAAAGGGATGAGTCCGATGCAACAACCGGCACGACACGCTTCCCTCGTGGCACTCATGTTCGTCTTGCTCGCTTCACTGCTCGCGGTTGCCCCGGCCGCTCGCGCCGGGGTGCGCGCCGGGATTCATGATGGGGGGACCGCAATACTCGACTTTAGTAGTGATCCGGTCTCGATGGATCCCGCAATCGCAGCTGATGGTTACTCCTTGACCATCCTGCACGTGCTGTTTGTCACGCTCCTGACAAACAAGCCCGGCACGACGACCGTCGTGCCGTGGGGAGCCACGGAGATGCCTACCATTACCAACGGCGGCAAGAGGTACGTGGTGCACATTCACGCCGGCATCAAGTTCTCCGACGGCGAACCGGCCGACGCGCACGCGTTCAAGTATTCGTTCGAGCGGATTCTGATCCCCGCAACGAAATCGCCGTATACAGGCTCGCTGGCAGGCGTCGTCGGCGCCAGCGACTTCGTAGCGGGCAAAGCGAAATCGGTTGCCGGCATCAAAGTACTGGATCCGTTGACCATCCAATTCGATCTCGTGCAGCCCGACAACAATTTCCTCTACGACATCACCTACGCGGCCCTGTCCGCGGTGCCGCAGAAGGCAGTGGAGGCTGCCGGCGCGAAGTTCGCGACCCATCCAACGGGCGACGGTCAATTCATCCTGCAGAACTGGACGTCGGGCGTAGGCATGACGCTGGTGAAGAACCTGCACTACTTCGATGCGGCAACGGCGGGGCATCTCGACAAGCTATTGCTGCACACGAATGTCCCCACCAACCTGGCCGTGCTGCAGGTCGAAAAGGGCATGGCCGACATCTCGGCCGGTGATGTCAATGGCGGCGATGGCATCCCGCTATCGCTATTTTTGACCATTAAGAACGATCCGCGCTGGAAATCGTACCTCTACCACAGCACGCTGCCGGAGACCTGGTTCTTTGTGATGGCGATGCGCGACAAACCGCTGCAGAATGTCAAAGTACGGCAAGCGATCGCCTATGCCATCAATCGGCAAAAGATCGTGCAAATATTGAATGGCCGGGGCGTGCTTGCCAGCCAGATTATGCCGCCTAGCCTGCCTGGGTACGATCCGTCGATCCCCCAGCAAGAGTACAACCCCGCGAAGGCGCGCAAGCTGCTGACCGAGGCAGGCTTCCCGCACGGCTTCCAAACCTCGATCACCATGTTCACAACGCCGCCTGGACCGCAGGAAGCGACCTCGATCCAATACGATCTGGCGCAGGTGGGAATTCAGGCCGTGCTGCGCATCGTATCGCTCGCGCAGTATTCCACCCTTGCCGCGACCCCGGGCGGATCCCCGACGCAAATCAACGACTGGCTGGCGATCGAGCCCGCGCTATTCATGAACTGGACCTATAACAGCAACGAAATCCAGGCCGGGAACAACATGGCGGAGTTCGCCGTCCCCCAGGTCGACGCCCTGTTGAACAAGGCGCAACAACTTCCGCTGGCCCAGGCGGTGCCGCTGTGGCAGAGAGCGCAACGGCTGGCCATCTCGCAGTATGGCTACGTGCCGCTGTACTACGGCGTGGAGTACGATTTCGTCAACCCGCGCATCGGGGGCTTCCAGATCGACCCCAATTTCCTCTACGAGTACCAGCAGTGGTACCTGAAGTAGACAGTTGAAGCGAGAACGCCGGTGACACGACACCTCCTGGAACGATTGCTCTGGATGGCCGTGGCGCTCCTGGGGGTGTCGGTGATCACCTTTGTGATTGGCGACCTGTTGCCCGGCGATCCGGCCCGCGTGATCGCCGGGCCTCAGGCCTCTCAGGCCGTGGTGCGCAGCATCAGGCACCAGCTTGGCCTGGATCAAGCTGTCTATGTGCAGTACTGGCGGTTCCTGGGGCGTGCGGTCCGCGGCGATTTCGGCCTGTCGTTCCGTACGCAACTGGAGGTGTTGCCCACCATTTGGGCGCGCTTCCCCTACACGGTGGCCGTCGGCGTGGGCGGGCTGCTTGCGGAGATACTGGTGGGCGTGAGCCTTGGTATCATCTCAGCCGTCCGCCGCGGGACCGTGCTGGACGGAATTGTCATCTGCACGGCCCTGCTAGGACTCTCGATCCCCTCATTCTGGCTGGGACTGATCCTGCTGTACGTGTTCGGCTACCTGTGGCCCATCGTGCCGCTTGGCGGTACCAGCGGATGGACCTGGATAATTTTGCCGTCGATCACCTTGGGCTTCTCCGGCTCTGCGTTTTACACGCGCATGACCAGGACAGCCATGCTGGAAACGCTCTCGGAAGACTACGTGCGCACCGCGCGCGCCAAGGGCTTGCCGGGCAGGACCATTGTGCTGAAGCACGCTTTCCGCAATGCCATCCGCACCGTGGTGACCATGGCCGGCATGGACGTCGGGGCATTCTTGGGCGGCGTGTTGGTCATCGAGCAAGTGTTTGGCATTCCGGGCATTGGTGCCCTGGCCTGGCAAGCGATCCTCAACGAAGATCTGCCCATGATTCAGGGCACGGTGCTGTTTGCCGCGTCCCTGATTATCGTGAGCAACTTTGCCATCGACCTCATGTACGGCTGGATCGATCCTCGCATTCGCACGGCAAGCTAGGTAGACAGTCTGCTGATTGTGCCAGCCAGTTGGCATGGCGCGACAACGCGTAGTGAGAACCCTTCCCAACGCCGAACGCTGGCCCCACTCTCACCTGGCCGTCCATCCCCCATCGATCATGATGGTGTCGCCGGTGATAAGCGATGCCGCGTGCGACGCGAGAAATACGACGGCGCCGGTAACGTCCGACAACTGGCCGATACGATGTGGGCCGGCTATACGCTCGAGCACATCCGCGCGAAACTCGGCGTCCGCTAACATCCCCTCTGTGCCCGGCGTATGGATAAATGTTGGCGCGATCGCGTTCACCGTGATGTTGTACCTGCCCCGCTACACGGCAAGCTTGTGGAAATTCTTCGCGATATGCTCTGCCGCGAACCAGGCTGTCGCCTCAACCGTGCAGGTCGGGTTGAAGCCCGTCGTGCTGGGAAAGGTCGACGCGCCCAGAACCGCCAGGTTGCGTACTTCGTGCGCGATGAGATAGGGGTCCACCACGGAGGTCGCGGGATCCTCGCCGGTCCGAGTGCCGCCGTAGGCATGGGAGTTGATTGCCAGCGGCGAAGGCGGGTAGTGCCAGGTCTTGGTCGCGCCCATGGCCTTGAGGATCTCGGTAGCCTTCTTCAGCATATAGTTCCCGGCGCGCATCTCGTTTTCGTGCAGATCGTAAGTGACGCGCACGACCGGCATCCCAAGGGGATCCTTCTTGGTTGGGTCGAGGTCCAGGAAGTTGTGCACGGAGGGGATGTTCTCCAGCTGCCCGCTCACGGTTATGATTGAATTGCCGTACTGGCGCAGCCACTGCTTGTAGGCGGCCCCCCACATCGGCACATCCGGCGGCACGTTTGCCGCGGCGCCGATTGGCCGCGTTTCATTGCTGACCCCGATTTCGGCCCCACGGATGAAGCCCAGGCCGGCGTGGTCGAAGTTATCTGCGTTAAGGTCGTCCATCGCCACACCCTGTGACGCCGTCCCGGAAAACATGTTCGTCGGCTTGCCGGGGAAGATGCCGTTGGCAGAGGGGTAGTAGTGCGCCATATAGTATTTGCCCACCTGCCCGTGGTTGTTGGCGAGGCCGTTGGGGAACATGCTGGAGCGTGAAAGCAGCAGGAGGCGCGTGTTCTCGTAGGTGTAGGTCGAGAGGATCACGAAGGCAGCCGGTTGCGTAACCATCTGTCCGTTGGAGTCCAAGTACTCGACTCCCGACGCGTTCCCGGCGCTGTCGGTCAGGATGCGCATGACCCGGCTATTGGGACGGATCTCCAGTTTCCCCGTTTTCTCCGCGGCGGGGATGGCCGAGACCAGGGTACTAGACTTGGAGTTATTCCAGCAGCCAAAGCCGTCGCAGAAGTCGCAGAACGTGCAGGCCGGTCGCCCATTGAACTTGCGGCTGAGCACGGCGGCGGGCTGCGGGAAGGGATGGTAGCCCAGCTCGCGCATCGCCTTCGTCGCCAGCTCGGCGGATCCCATGGACCGCACGGGCGGCAGAGGATAGTCGCGACTGCGGGGCGCCTCGAAGGGATTGCTGCCGCCCCTGCCGGATACACCGATCAGATATTCGACTTGGTCGTAGTAGGGCTCCATGTCGGCATGGCTCACCGGCCAGTCCGCCAGCGCCGACCCGGCAGGTAGCGCCTTCGTCCCGTATCGTTCAACGGTGTACGTACGAACCTTGAAATCGCTCTCATGGAATCGCCAGAACTGGGCGCCGAAGTGGACCGAAGTACCGCCCACCAAGTTCGCCATCAGGATGGCGTACGGCGGCCTCAAGTGTTGGACGGGCGCGCCTACATGAGGCCGCCAGCTTGGAATCTCATGATTGACCTTGGGCGCCCCCAGCACGTTGCGGCCTTGATAGCCCCCCAGCTCGTCCAACTGCTTGGCAAACTCCGCGTTGCTCAGGCGTGGGCCCGCTTCCAGTGCCACGACCTTGATGCCGGCCTTGGTCAGCACGTAGGAGGCGATGCCGCCCGCCGCTCCGATGCCGATCAGGACTACGTCCGCCTTTGGTAGCGTTGTCATCGTGCGGGTTTCCCTCCGACTGACGCGATAGACATGTGGGCTGGTGTCACTTTCGTGCCGATCGCCTGCTCTGGCGCCGTGTAAACGAACTTAACGCCTGGATAGCCGATAAGATCCCAGCCGGCAAAGTTCGCATTCCCACCGTACATGGGGTCGCTAAACATGCCCTCGCGCATATGAGCCAACAACACGAAGAAGAATGCTTGCGACACGCCGTGGACCGAGCCCGCCTCGACCCGCTGTAACAGGCGATCTTGCTGCTTGGCGGTGAGGGCGGCAAACGATCCGTGGGCGGCTTGGTTGAGGGCGGCCAGGCTCTGGTGGTAGAGCGGCACGGCCTCCGCATAGGCGGCCGTGCCCAGCTGACGGTCGATGTAGACGTGGACGTTCGCCTCCACTGCCCCGGGCGTGCCGTCGTCGCCGGGCAGCAGGCGGGCCAGGATGGCCTTGAGCGTGGTCATCTCGCCGGCAGACAGCGCCGCGCCGGCCGGCGCGGCGTCGGCGCTCGCCAATCCAGATGCGCCAAGGGCTGAGCCCACGGCGAGGCTGCCGCCAACCACCGCGCTACGCTGAATGAAGTTCCGGCGCGAGAGGTCCGACCCTGCGCCAGACTCTGAGTTGGACGCCTGTTCCTTCACGGTAGGCACCTCCGGAGACTGTGAACCTGTAACGGACCCTGGCCCCCATTCCGTAGTGCCCAGGGTGGACTCACCCCGGAAGGATGAGCGGCAGGGGGTGGAACTACAGTACATCGACCCGCTAAAAAGCGATGTGCCGGATGACACTTCATGCGCGGCACAAGCGTGCATCGCCTGAGGAGCACGAGGCGGCTGGCCACTCGCGACCTGCATACGCGCTAGCTCGCAGGTTGACGAAATGCTTGCCGTGGAAGTGGAAGCCGGACACCATGGCCAGGCTGGGCATGTCATGGTTGTGCAGTCTGCATACGGTGGAGTTCGGCAGTATCGTGGAAGGGGCGCCCGTGTTCCTAGCGCACGTACTCAGCGTGCCCGCGCAGGGCAAGGCGACAGCTCGAGCGAGCGGAGTTGCTCTGGATTGAGCACTTGAATCGCGTGCTGGTGTGGGCGGTACTCAATACAGCCAAGGCTCCGGAGCCGGTGCAGCTCTTTGGTCACGCGTGGGCGGCTCGTGCCCACCCACCAGGCCAGCTCGTCATGAGTATCGGTTACGACGTGCTCGCCGTTTTCTCGAGCTAGCCGTGCAAGCGTGTGCGCAAGGCGGGTGATGACGGAATCATTTGCTAGTTCCCAAATCCGCCCGCAGAATTCCACATTCCAGCGGTAGATCTGCTCGGCGAGCGCGAGAGTAAACGACGGGTACGCCGCCATGAGTCGTCTCACGTGCTGATACGGGATGGTACAGAGGACAGTGCGATCGTCCAGTACCTCAGCGCAGGGAGTTGCATTCTCGACCTCGCCTGCAAACGGAAACTGATTCGAATGAGCAAGCCAGAAGACTTCACCGGCGCGCTGCTCGCCAAGGGTTATCTTGCGGCCATCTCCCGAAAGGAGGAAGAAGCGGACGCTCCCACGAACAATCAGGTAGCAGCAATCAGGGGCTGCGTCGGGAGTGACTGAGGTGCCCCGCGCGCATACGTGGAGGCGCCCTCTGGCGGCCAGGTCAGCGCGCGCATCCTCGTCGAGCGACTGGAAGAGAGAGGCCTGTCGCAGGCTCCGCGCGATATCGACACCCGGCAGTGCCGCATAGGTAGCCGGCACGGTACTCACGTTGCTACAACCCCCATCTGGCAGCGTTGCCGTTGCGGGCACAGGTCAGTCCGACCACGCACGGGTCGGGCGGCAACATATCGTGACGCGCCAAGCGGCTTGCGCTTAATTGTCTACGATTCTCACATAGTTTCAATTAGCAGACCAGTGCGGCGCTCCAGTACCGCCGGAGGGCGGTAGTCTTGCGGTACACCGAGATAGCGCCGGGCTGAAGCTGCTCGTCGCCCGGTCCTCTGACAACGTCGAGCGGCGCCGAGTACTACACCTTGCGGAGACTGCACGGGAAGCTAGGGCGCGATCGCGCTCTGATCCGATCGGCACCGTGCGTATTGACCCCTTGTTCCAGGCGACCACGCCGGCCAGCACGGACGGGCCACGCGGTTTGCCTCGCTTCCTGGTTTGCGGAGCGTAGTCCCTGACGTCTATATAATAGGGACCGGAAGCCACCTGAAGCGGCCCCGGTCTCCCGATTGAGCTGGGTGGTCCGCCATTCAGGGCTGGGGCTACTGTGAGTCCAAATAGCAGGGGGGAGATGCCATGTGGCCGTACCCGTCTAGCCGTGCCATGAGTGTCCGCGCACTTCTCAGCACCGCGCTTATCGGTAGCTCCGCGGTATTTGCCCCGGGTATAGCCACCGCCAAGCAATCCGCAGCCGCCTCCACTTTTGTCGACTCCGGCACGATGACGGTTGTGGCTGATGCCACCGCCGTCGATCTTGACCCCGCATCCGACGAGAATTATGGGTCGGACAATATCGCGCGCAATATCGATGATGAGCTTGTCGCCAACGACCACGCCAGCATTTCGAAATTCTTCCCCAAGCTGGCTGTCTCATGGTCTTCCAACCCGGATCAGTCCGTCTGGACCTTTCACCTGCGGCACGGCGTGAAGTTCCATACCGGGCGCTGTTGCCTCACTGCCACGGACGTGCAGTACTCGATCTCTCGCACGATCCAGGCAAACCTGAGCGCGTCCTATTTATTCAGCCGGTTCATCAGCAACCCGACCAAGCAGATCACGGTCGTCGATCCGTACACCGTCCAATTCAGCTTTAGCCGCGGCACTCCCTTATTGCTCAACGCACTCGCCGGGGAATTCACCGCGTTGATCCTGGATTCACAAGCCCTCAAGGCCCATGCAACCAAGAGCGATCCCTGGGCACACAGCTGGGCTACGACCCACGACCTCGGTACCGGCCCCTATACCATTCAGAGCTGGGAGCATGGCCAGCAGACGGTGCTGGTGCGATTCCCAGAATATTGGGGCGGCTGGAGCGGCCGGCACTTCAGCAAGATCATTGTCAACACGGTCCCGGAATCGGCGACGCGCCGAGAGTTGGTAGAAAAGGGCAAGTCCGACATTACGTATAACCTCACGCCGCAAGATAATATGGCGCTCTCCCATAATTCCAGCGTCGTTGTCTCGCCAAACTACAGCACGGAAATTGACTACTTCGTGATGACGGAGTCTGGTCCGCTGGCCAGCCCATTCGCGCGTCAGGCGGTAAGCTACGCCTTCAACTACGACGCGTTGATCAACGGCTTTTACCATGGGTTTGCCAGGCGGTCGTATGGCCCCATCCCGAGCTCACTGCTTGGCTTCGACCCGCACGCGTTCCACTACCACACCGATCTGAACAAGGCGCGGGAGCTTTTCCAGAAAGCAGGCGTCAAGCCGGGCACGACGCTGACCTTCACCTACAACGATCCGTTCCAGCCGGTCGGCCTGATCTTACAGGCCCAACTGGCCCAGCTCGGCATCACCGTGAAGCTGCAGCACCTGGATAACGCAGCCTTTTTCAATATCTTCTTCGGTAGCTCTGCCCCCAGCTCGCGGCCAAATATGATGCCTTACCCCTGGTGGCCCGATTACAACGACCCCTACGATATGGCTGTAACCCTGGTTGGGTCGCAATACGCGGGCGCGGCCGGCGCGAACGCAGGCTATTACCACAACAAGCAGGTTGATACGCTGCTTGCCGCGATGAAGAACGAAAGCGGCGAGAGCCTGGTCCGCGATGCCCACGCCTTGCAAGACATCACCAGCCGTGTGGACCCACCGGCCGTGTACCTGGCCGAACCGGCGCAGGTCAACGTGATGGCCAAGAGCCTCAAAGGATTCGTCTACAATCCGCTGCAGATCCGCACGTTCTACTACTACTGGTTCTATCGCTAGACCCTGGTGCCGCGACTAGACTAGGTGCCGGCAGGCGGCGCCGATCGACGGAAGCTGCAGCCAGCCGCCAGCCCCGTGCGGGTCAACATCCTGGTCCCGGGCCGACGGTATCGCCGTACGCGGCGCAGCGCCGCTTCGCGCGGAGCTTGTCCGTCCACAGCGGCCAACAGGGGGAAAGGAACGTACCCACCCCTCTCCAGTTTCATTGTAGAGCGCACCGGGGAGCTTGCGGCAAGCCCTGGGCCGTGCCGTATAATCGCCTTCCGAGGCCAGAACCTACAGCAATGGGAGGAGTGTGGCTATGACCGAGCATGCAGTGGTGATCGCCGGAGGAGGTCCGACCGGGCTGATGTTGGCGGGCGAGTTGGTGTTGGCGGGGGTCGACGTTGCCATTGTCGAGCGGCGCGCCAGCCAGGACCTCGTCGGCGCGCGCGCAGGCGGCCTGCACGCACGCACCATCGAGGTCCTCGATCAGCGTGGCATCGCCGATCGGTTCCTCTCGCGGGGGCAGGTGGCGCAGGTCGCGGGGTTCGCCTGGATCCGTTTGGACATCAGCGACTTTCCCACCCGCCACAACTACGGGCTTGGGCTGCGGCAGAACCACATCGAGCGCATACTGGCCGGCTGGGTCGGCGAGCTGAGGGCGCCGATCTATCGCGGACGTGAGGTGACCGGTTTCGCGCAGGACGACACCGGCGTCGATGTCGAGCTGTCCGACGGCCAGTCGCTACGGGCGGCATATCTCGTCGGGTGCGACGGAGGACGCAGTCTGATCCGTAAAGCAGCCGGTATCGAGTTCCCGGGGTGGGATCCGACAACGAGCTGCCTGATCGCCGAGGTCGAGCTGGCCGAGGAGCCGGCATGGGGCACTCGCCGCGATGCTCTTGGCGTCCATGCCTTTAGCAGGTTGGAGGATGGACCGGTGGGGGTCCTGGTGACCGAACAGCATGTCGGACACACCGGTGAGCCCACCCTGCGCGATCTCAGCGAGGCGCTGATCGCCGTCTACGGGACCGATTACGGGGTCCATAGTCCCACCTCGATTTCCCGGTTCACCGACATGACCCGGCAGGCGGCGGCCTACCGAGACAGACGGGTGCTGCTGGCTGGCGACGCCGCACACGTGCAGTACCCGGTGGGTGGACAGGGCCTCAACATCGGTGTGCAGGATGCGGTGAATGTGGGATGGAAGCTGGCCCAGGTGGTCAAGGAGACGTCGCCGGAAGGCCTGCTGGATACCTACCACACCGAGCGGCACCCGGTCGCCGCCCGCGTGCTGCGCAGCACCATGGCGCAAACCGCGCTCCTGCGCCCCGACGACCGTATCGAGGCCTTGCGCGACACCATGTCTGAACTGCTGAGCATGGACGAGCCGCGCAAGCGGATCGCCGCGATGATGTCCGGTCTGGACATTCAGTACGACCTCGGTGAGGGACATCCGCTGCTCGGGCGCCGCATGCCCGATCTCGACCTGGTCACCGCCAACGGCCCGCTGCGGGTATTCACCCTGCTGCACGCTGCCCGCCCGGTGCTGCTCAACCTCGGTGTGCCCGGCGGCTTCGACATCACGCCCTGGGCGGATCGGGTTCAGGTGATCGACGCTACATATCGTGGTATGTGGGAGCTTCCGGTACTCGGCGCGGTCACTGCTCCCACTGCCGTGTTGATTCGGCCCGACGGCTATGTTGCCTGGGTGGGAGACCTCACCCACCCGGGGCTCCCCGACGCGCTAACCACCTGGTTCGGACCGCCTACTGCGGCGTAGTTCTCTGCTCACGTTCCATGCACTGCAGCAGGATGACGCTGGCGTTCGGATCAGGACGGCTTCCAGCCGCACCAGCCTGCGCGGTAGCCTCACCTGGGATGCGGCGCAGATGCAAGCCCGCATCGATACTGGATCGGTGATCATCGAGACTGCGGGAGACCCCCCATCCTCTGGCTAGGTTTGGGGGTGAAACCAGCAAGCGTGTAGAAATCGGAGGTTGGGGAACATGCTGCACCGCGACGCAGCGCAGGCGATAGCCCCGGTCCGGACACCGCTCATAGGCGCGCTGCACGCACAGGGTCAGGGTGTTGCATGCGCGCTTGGTTGTGCTCTGGCGCCCGCCGCGCCACCCCAAGCTCGGCGATCCGCTGCTCCAATGCCGCCACGCGCGCGTGCAAGCGTCGATTCTGCGCGCAGCTCCTCCTGCTCGGCAAGCTCGTGGGCATTCTGGGCCCGCAATTCGGCAATGATGGCCAGGGCCGCTTCGAGCGTCAGCCATCGACCATAGCAGGCCAGCCGCCTCAACCAATTCCCGCTTCCCCAGACCACAATTAACGGCGTGTATACTGTTGACTTTCCTAAAGGCCATATGGTATAAGCGTCACATAGTCCGAGCTTAGGCAAGTAATACGGGCCGATGAAGGGACGGCATCGAACGGAAAAGGGTCTAATTTACCGTCTCCCGCAGTAGATCTGTTACATAACGTAAGGGGTTGCCTCAATGACGTGGCGCGGCTGGAGAACACGAACATCTGTCACCCTCACTTTCCTGATCTTCGCATTTATCATCGCCCCCGGTCTCCCCGTATCCGGCTCCGTTGCGGCCGGAGCTGGCGGTACACTTACAGGCGGGTTCGATGTCGGTCCAAGCGGCAGCCCCGGCGTATTCAACCCAATCACGGACGGGGCTGGATACACCTGGCTCATGGAGTATTTTTCCCCATTGGTGACATACAATGTGAGCTTTACCAAGATCCAAGGCGAACTCGCGTCTTCCTGGGATATATCGTCCAACGGCCTGACGGTTACATTCCATCTCCGCTCCGGGGTGAAATGGAGTGACGGCAAACCGTTCACCTCGGCGGACGTAAAGTATACGCTCAACTTGGTGATGAATCCTGCCAGCGCCAGTGCCTATGCCTCACGCTTCGCGGATGTCACCTCAATCACGACACCTAACCCGCTTACCGCAGTCATCACACTGAAACAGCCCGACGCCGCCCTGCTCGACGCGCTCAGCTTTGTCGTCATGGTGCCGCAACACCAACTGGGCTCGATCGCGCCAAAAGACTTGGTGAAATCCAGTATTTGGTACACCAATCCGATCGGCACCGGACCTTTTGCATGGGACAAGTACGTAACTAACCAATATGTTGAGTTGAAGGCCAATCCTAACTACTGGCGCGGCCGGCCCAAGCTTGACTTTCTTATTAATCGGTACTTCACGTCACCGAGCGCAGCCCTAATCGCTTTGCGTGCAGGTGAAATCCAGTTTACCTATGTAACCGCGACCGACGCGGCTGCATTGCGCAGCGACACTAGCGTCCAAATTATTCATGCGCCATCACAAATTTTGAACTATCTTGGCTTCAACCTGCGTGATCCTCGCTTCAGCGACATCCGTGTGCGCCAAGCTATCATGTACGCGATCGACCGCCCGACGATCGTCAGCAAGGTTCTCAAGACCGGACAGGTCGCGGCATGCAGCTTTAGCAACCCCGCCTACATTCCAAGCGGTGTCAACTCATATGCTTTTAGTGTCGCCAAGGCGAAGGCGCTCCTGCAACAAGCGAACTGGTCCCATATCCATGGGGCACCGATCCAAATCGTCACCTACTACAACGACACCTCCAATCTGAATGCCCTTGCGGTCATCCAGCAGGAACTGGCCCAGGTTGGCATTAGTGTCACGATACGGTCCACGGACAATGTGACCTATGGGCAGATCTCTAACGGCCCCAACTGGCATATGCTGTACGCCGGAGCGTTGACGGGGCCGGATCCTGACGCGGTCGGGATATATTTGCTAGCGAAAGACACCCCTCCCAACGGAATCAATCTCGATCACGTCAACATCCCCGCTGTCGATCAGGGTTTCGCCCTGGGACGGAGTGAGACTGATCCTGTCAAACGCGCCCTCGACTACCAGAGTGTTTGCAGGACGATCAACGCGCAGGTACCGATTGGGCCCATGTGGGTTCAAGAACGAGTCGGCGCTGTCTCGAGCTCGGTCAAGAATTTTGTCTGGACGCCCGCGCCCGGTGGTGGACGCTATTACCAAGATGCCCAGAACTGGTCGCTTTCCTAGTGGCTCGTATGGCATCACTAGGGCGGCGGGCATAACAGGCGGTCGCGGTCATTGCAAGGGCGCCATTGTGGCGCCCTTGCCGCGGGGGACGGAACGCAGCAATACGAACCGCTTCAGTCAGACGCGTCGATCGCATCGGTGCGTTCGTTCAGCACAGTCCCTTGGCTGTATCTGAATGAGTTTAGCGTCCTCATTCCAAGGTGGCGTTCTTCGCCGAGCTATCCTTGCAGCTTCCGGTTCCACGCTTCGTCTCTGGAAAGATGATGATGATACGGTACATCACTCGGCGATTGATCATCACGGTGCCGACGCTCATACTGGTCACGATGCTGCTGTACGTGTTGCTCCAGTTTATCCCTGGGGACCCGCTAGACGCCTACGCACCGCCTGACGCACCAATCTCCATCGCTCAGCGTATCGTCCTTCGTCACTCACTGGGTCTTGATCATCCGCCCGTCGTCCGCTATTTCTTCTGGCTGCGCGATACATTGCAGGGTAATCTGGGCTTGCGTGCCTCGAACTTCCAACCGGTAAGTGACGCCATCGCCAACGCGATTGGACCAACCCTCATCTTGATGGGGACCAGTCTGACCATAGCTATCGTGCTCGGACTGGTGTTGGGCATTATCTCAGCCGCACGCAGAGGCTCGTTCTTTGACGTTTTCTTCACCGTCAGCGCTTATCTGGGCATATCAATGCCACCCTTTTGGATCGGCCTGGTGGGCTTATACGTTTTTGCCCTTGTCCTACACTGGTTCCCAGCTGGTGGTTTCGATACTCCAGGACAACCATTCGCGCTCTGGGATCATCTCCATCATCTAATCCTGCCCGCGGCGTTCCTCTCAGTGTTCAACCTTGCCGCCATTATGCGCTACACGCGCTCGGCGCTTCTTGAAGAGATCGGTCAGGACTATATACGGACGGCACGCGCCAAAGGGGTGAGCAAACGAATCGTATTGAGCCGCCACGCGCTGCGGAATGCACTGCTGCCGGTCGTCACTGTAATAGGCGCAATCATTCCCTCTCTTTTGGGCGGTGCCGTATTTATCGAGTCTGTTTTTTCCTGGCCAGGGATGGGGCAGCTCTATCTTGCGGGCGTTCAAGCCCGTGACTACGCGCTTGTCATGGGGATCACCCTGGTCACCGCCGCGGCAGTCTTGCTGACAAACTTGCTGACTGATATCGCCTATGCCGTGATCGATCCCCGGATTCGTTATGACGATTAGCATCCCGCGATGGTAGATGCGAACCGCTCAGAGGCGCCCGTGCAGGAAGGGATGGATACTGCGGAGATTGCGGGAACGGTCCGCAGCCCGAGCAGAAGGGCGCTTGGACGCTTCCTTCGCAACCGCTTTGCAGTTGCCGGCTTTGCGGTCTTCGTCCTGCTCGTTCTTGTGTCCCTCGGAGCTCCCCTGCTAACACATTACAGTGCCAACGCACTCGACATGCTTAACTCCAGCCAGGGACCGACGAGTCAGCATCTTTTCGGCACCGATCAGATAGGCCGCGACACCTTCGCGAGGACGCTCTACGCGGGTCGCGTTTCATTGGCCGTTGGCGTGGTGGCGACACTAATATCGCTCTTCATCGGCACACTACTGGGCGCGCTGGCGGGATTCTTTGGCGGCATCATCGACCTGCTTGTCATGCGCTTCGTCGACGTCGTGATGGCGTTTCCGGCGATAATCGTGCTCCTCACTTTGGCGACGATCGTGGGACCGGGGTTGGCTACCACGATTGTGGTCATTGGTCTGGTATACTGGCCGGTTCCATGCCGGCTCGTACGGTCTAAGTTTTTGGTATTGCGGCAACGAGAGTTCATTCGAGCGGCCGAAGCGGTCGGAGTGCCAATGTGGCGCATCATATTGGTGCACGCTCTCCCCAACGTTGTCGACGTCGTCGTCGTATACGGTAGCCTGGGCGTGGCCAATGCGATTCTGCTCGAAGCTGGCCTTTCGTTCCTGGGCGAAGGTATCCAACCGCCCACTCCTAGCTGGGGAAACCTCATCAACGCCGCGCAAGACATCAGCACCCTACAGGAATATCCCTGGCAATGGGCGCCGGCGGGCATCGCGATTGTACTCACGGTGTTAGCGATCAACTTCATCGGAGACGGCCTGCGTGATGCGCTGGATCCACGCATTCAGGGATAGTGGCGTGATCGAGCTGGTCATGTTTGGGCACTGTCACGTTAACGACTGAATTTGAAAGTGCGAGTGGAATCAGACGGCTTCGCGTGCGATAGTGCCGTTACAATCAGGCCGCGGTACCGGTCACTTCATCCCAGCCAGCGCAGCGTTCCGCCAGGATTGCCGGACCACAGACCGCGCAGTCCGTGGTGCTCAGCATGAGGCACCAGCTTGGTCTGGATCATTCTACCGTCTATCACCTTGGGCATCTCCGGCGCCGCCTATTACACGCGCATGACCAGGACAGCCATGTTGGCAACGCTCTCTGAAGACTACGTGCGCACCGCGCGCGCCAAGGGGCTCCCGGCCAGGACCATTACAATCCACTGCAGATCCGCACGTTCTATTACTACTGGTTCTATCGCTAGGTAGGTCGCCAATGAAACCTGAAGCGGAAGAGGAGAACCTTTAGCGGGCCGCACCTTCCGCGACCTCACGGAATAACTCGGCGTACTGTTGGCCAACGTTTGGCCAGGACATCTGTTTGCCGTACTCCAGGGCACGTTCCTCAGTCTTGGCGCGAAAGCTCGGATCGTCCAGGTAGAGGCTGACACTCCGGGCAATGCTGTCAGGGCTATCGAACTCCGCGAGCAGGCCGCGCCCTTCGGCGAGCGCCTCCGCTGCATAGGTGTAGGCTGTGCTCACGGTTGCTCGCCCACAGCCCAGCGCGTATGAGAGCGTGCCGCTCGTTATTTGATTACGATCGCGATAGGGCGTGATGTACACATCGGTTGCCTGCAGGTAGCGAATCAGGCTCTCTTGCCGCAGATACTCGTTGATGAATCGCACGTGGCGATGCACATTGAGCTCTCGAGCCAGCTCGGCGAGCTCCTGGCGGTACGACTCGCCCTCCTGCCTGCGTACTTGCGGGTGCGTCTCTCCCATCACCATATACAAGCAGTTCGGATGCTGCTCGACAATTGATGGGAGGGCGCGGATGGCGTTCTCAATCCCCTTGCCCCGACTGAGCAGGCCAAATGTAGACAGAACAACGTGCCCGCCAAGCCGAACAGCTACCTTGGCGCGTTCTGGATCGACGGGTGCAACACTCGGCGCGCCATGGGGAATGATGCGCAGAGAATCGGCGTCCACGCCATAATCCTCGACCAGGATCTTGGCGCCGACGCGCACCATAACCACCGTGGCTGCGCTTCGCGCGCAAAGCTGCCGCACCGCTTCGCGAATATCGGCACGCGGCTGCGACAGCACCGTGTGCAGCGTTGTCACCAGCGGCTTTGTGAGCGGCTCCAGCAAATATGGCGTGAAGTCCACTAACGGCTCACCCCAGATACCGAACAAGCCAAACTCGTGCTGTAGGGATATGACCGATACGCCGGCTTCCTGGAGCGCGCGGCCCGCCTCGGTATAACTGTCCGCTTCTCCCTGCTCGATCTGCCAGACCACCTCCGGAGGGTAGTTGTAATAGGAGCCCGGGTCGGTGATCGCGGCGATCCGCGGGGCGATGTCCGCGCCGGTTTGAGATACGGCGTCAAGCAGGTCGCGCGTGAACGTCGCGATGCCATCCTCGCGGGGAGGATACGTGCTCACGACGCCGAGGTCGAGGTGGGTCAAGGCTTGGCTCATATACGGCTCATGTCTCCGCATTCATGATAGCCACTGCCCGAAGTTACCGGCAGTAGCTATCAATGATCGTCGATGTCGCTCGTTTGACTGCGCCCTACCCGCTATTTGACCTCTATCTTCAGCCGCTTGGCTTCCGATTCTTGCGGCTTCGGCAAGCGGACCTCGAGAACGCCGTCGTTGAAATTCGCCTTGATTTGGTCCGGCTGTACCCCTTCCGGCACGGGTATCCGGCGATAAAAGCTGCCAAAGCTACGTTCGCTCCGGTAGTACTGCTCGGTACGCACCTCCCGCTCCGAGGATCGTTGCCCGCGAATCACGAGGTTGCCCTCCTCGAGCGCGATGTCGATGTCCTCTTTCTTGACGCCCGGCAGCTCCGCCTTGACGACGAGCTCGTTTCCCTCGTCATACACATCCACCGTCGGCGTCCACAGCGCACCCACCTGCTGCGCTTGCCGTAAAGCCCGGGAAGGTGGCCATCCAACCGGGGTGAATTGATTCCACAGGCGCATCATCTGCTGTTGCATGTCGTCGAAGATCTCGGACGGATCCCAACGGCGCATGCCCTGGTCGTCTCGGCGCTGCATGCCGGTGCCCGGACTGCTCGTCATCTGTTGATTGTCATTGCGCTGCTGTATTGCGTTGCTCTGCTGGGCCGTGCTGCCTTGCTGGGCGGCATTACTCTGCTGGGTGGCGCTTTCCTGCTGATTCATCGATCGCCTTCCTTGTGCAATTGGCCAAAGCGTGCGACGGATATTCCCACTGCCCGCGGCGCGGCATGCGGCACGCGTGGTACGTCAGGCCCTCCCTGCAAACCCATGCGCGCGGCGCCCTGGGGCGGCTCCCCCGCCTCATTAACTATCCCGCCCACCTTGATTAAAGTCCATGGTAGACGACTAAACAGCGGTGTGCGATATTGGGTGGCGTGTGGATGCCTCCCAGACCAGGGTCGCCCCGATGTATGACCGGTGCCACTAGGATGGACAGGTGACCTATGCTCGTGCTCGCGGCCAATAGTCTGAGTTTGAATCTCAACGCCCTGGATTATGGGATTCTGCTCGCCTACTTCGCGCTGGTCATCACCATCGGTGTGCTTGCCCGGCGCGCCATCGCGACCAGCGAGGACTTCTTCCTGGCCGGGCGGTCGCTGCCTGCCTGGGTCACCGGTCTCGCGTTCATCTCCGCGAACCTGGGCGCGCTCGAGATTCTCGGCATGGCCGCGAACGGCGCGCAGTACGGCGTGTCGGTCGTGCATTTCTACTGGATCGGCGCGGTCCCGGCCATGGTCTTCCTCGGCCTGGTGATGATGCCGTTCTACTACGGCTCTCGAGTCCGCAGCGTCCCCGAGTACCTGCGTCGCCGCTTCAACAGACCCACGCACTTGTTCAACGCGCTTTCCTTCGCCATATCCAGCGTACTGATTGCCGGAGTGAACCTCTACGCACTGGGGATCGTCATCCAAGCGTTGCTTGGCTGGCCGTTATGGCTTGCCATTTTCCTTTCCGCCTTCTTCGTGCTGGTGTACATCACGCTCGGTGGACTGTCTGGAGCGATCTACAACGAGGTATTGCAGTTCTTCGTGATCGTCGCGGGGCTCATCCCCATCGTGATCATCGGCCTGGTCCATGTAGGCGGTTGGAGCGGGCTAAGGACAGCGGTCTCCCACTCCGCTTTGGGCCCGAATGGGTTGGCCACCTGGAAGGGAACGGGTATCCCTTGGTCCAACCCGCTGGGTGACTGGATCGGCATTGTGTTCGGACTCGGCTTCACGCTTTCGTTTGGCTACTGGACGACAAATTTCGCCGAGGTACAGCGAGCACTCTCGGCGAAGGATCTCTCCGCCGCGCAACGGACGCCGCTGATCGGCGCCTATCCGAAGATTTTTATCCCGGCACTGACGATTATCCCCGGCCTGATCGCACTGGTGACGGTACCGAATCTGGGCAAACCCTCGGGCTTGCCCTACAACGATGCGATCCCGCTGCTGATGAACAGGTTCCTGCCCAACGGGGTGCTCGGCGTGGCCATGGCCGGCTTGCTGGCTGCGTTCATGGCCGGGATGGCGGCCAACGTGTCGTCCTTCAACACCGTGTTTACCTACGATATCTGGCAGAACTACGTGCGCAAGGATCGTCCAGACGGTTACTATCTGCGGGTCGGCCGGATTGTGACGATCGCCGGCGTGCTGCTTGG
>JAQBPC010000352.1 GCA_028287725.1 Chloroflexota bacterium
GGCTTGAATACAATGCCGTTACCCGCGATAAGTGCGGGACATATCTTCCATGAAGGGATTGCTAACGGGAAGTTCCAGGGAGTGATCAGCCCAACGACGCCAATAGAGTCGCGCACGAGCATGGCGAACTTGTTTTGAAGCTCGGAGGGCACGGTCTGGCCGAAGTAGCGTCGCCCTTCACCGGCAATTTAATTGCGCATGTCGATTGCTTCTTGTACGTCGCCTCGCGCTTCGGCGATGACCTTACCCATTTCGCGAGTCATCACCTGTGCCAGCTCTTCTTTGCGACGCTCGATGATTTGTGCGGCCCGCAGCACCACATCGCCTCTGTGCGGCGCCGGTACAAGCCGCCAGCTCTTGTGTGCCTGCTCCGCGGCGGCAACTGCTGATGCAACGTCTCTCGCATCGCTGCGCTGAAATATCCCGAGCACCTGATCGGGATGTGCGGGATTGCGGCTTTCAAATGTCTGCCCGGAGTTTGCCTCTACCCATTTCCCATTGATGTAGTTCAGGTAGGTTTCCGCCATCTTTTACCCCTTCATGCCCTTGTGCATGACCTACCAGGCCCGTTCCACGCGCTTATCTTCATCCGCGTGATAGGTATAGCTCCGTCCCCCAGCCTCCAACACAATGATATAGCCATCGATCATCACCATTGCGAACGACGAGCCCGGCTCGCCAAGCCCAAGTGATGCATCCGGCCATTGTGTGGATTTGACGGACTTTACGTTGATTTGCGATTCATCGACCTTTAAGTGGTTTGCGAGATCGCGCTTAGCTCGCGCAACTTGCCCGTCCTTGCTCACTGCTCTAACCTCCGATTACTTGATCACGAAGCCGTACGGCGCTTGTGCCACCAGTTTTCCGTCGGCGAGAATCTGCACTGACCCGAAGTACGTTCCTGAACGCTTGAAGCCCGATACACTGACAGTAGCCTGTTTGGAGTCGGCCCCAGGGACAGTTAGTTTCGCCGGCGAAACGTTGACCAGCTCGTCGGCCGCGCTGCTCGACGGGCAGGCGATGACGTTGAACGTCAGCGAAATCGCGTCTTTCTTCAGATTGACGATCTGAGCGGTCAGCTTCCCATTGCCGCCCGTCAGCGTGCCGAAGCTCAGGCTTCCGGGTGCAACCATTACCGACTGGTTGACAAGCCGCGCTAAGTCGACGACGCCGCTTCCTTGGTCGAACGCGCTCACCGCGCATTGCAAGCCAATTGGAGAGGCAGCCGAGATCATAGCGCCCTTTACCTGGAGTGCCGTCCATGTCGGATGCAATTGCCACACCAGCGCCGCGGATCCTGCAACCATTGGTGTTGCCATACTTGTGCCCGAATATGTTGCGTAAGGGCTGCCAGAGCCATAGTTGGCGCGAGCCGCAGTGATTCGTACGCCTGGCGCGACAATATCCGGCTTGAGCGCCATGTCTTTCAGGCGCGGTCCACGCGAGCTGAACGCCGCGAGGTCACGTTCCTTGTCAATTGCGCCTACCGCGAGACTCTGATCTGCCGCTGCCGGCGTGGAGACTTTCACACGCGGCCCAGAATTCCCTGCCGCGATAACGAATAGTACGCCCTTCTTTTCGCTGATCGCGTTTACTGCTCGCGACATCGGGTCCGTTCCATCCGTAGGACCGCCGCCAAGACTCATATTGATGACCTTCGCGCCCTGGTCAGCTGACCACTCCATAGCCTGCATAATGCCACTATCAGTGCCGCTGCCACGGCTGCTCAGCGCCTTGGCATTGATGAGTTGCGCTAGCGGGGCGACGCCGCCATACTTGCCGTCACTTGCCGCACCCGTGCCGGCGGCAATGCTGGCAACGTGCGTACCATGGCCGAAATGATCGACTGTGTCGTTATCCGAGCTGAAGTTCTTTTGGCTGACGACCCGTCCCTTGAGATCTGGGTGGCTTTCATCGATTCCCGTGTCAATGACAGAAATCCGAACGCCTTTGCCGGTCAGCCCATGCGCGCGTGCGACGTCGGCGCCGATAATCGGAAGTGCGGAATCGAGCAACGGAGCAGGTTGTTCGGGAGACACGGTCACCTTGTCGTCCAGATAGAGCCCAGTGATACCGTCCGCGTTTGCGGCACCGCTGCCGGACGGAGTTGCGTCGACATTTGCGGAGCCCGTTACCGGCACGCCTGAGCCGTTAAGTACCGCGGCGCTCTCCAGTACGTAGGGGCCGTTTTTTGAGACGTAACCCGAAGCAACCGGCAGATACTCGAATACATGCGTAATATGGATGCCTTCTACCGTTTGCCGGCTGAATGCGGTCAGCGCCGCGGCACGGTTCTTGAAGCTAATCAACACGGGCATAGTATGCGTTTGGTCGTCGCCAAAGCCACGTGACTCGAGATAGCTGACATCGAACAACTTTGGATCATAGAAGGTTCCGACCGCGCGTAATAACTTCGCGGGAATCGCATAGGCGTCGCCCGACGAACTCGAGCTCTCGATCAAGCCATTCGCCGGCTGTGGCATGCCTGATTTGTCCAGGGTAACCATCTGCCCGGTAAGCAAGGTTATCGTTCTCGTTGTCAGGCTAGTCCCTGGTCTCGGGACCAGCAGCGCCACTGCCATTGCCAGAGTGATTGTCCAATAGGCAAGCAGAAAGCGCCCGGGGCGGCGCAACAACACGTTCATCGGAACCTCTCGCTTTCAGTACGCGCGCTTGTGGAGCGCCTTTGCCTGCTGTATCATACTCCCCGTCTGTAAAACGGTCCACGCAACCCTGGACCCAGGCGCTGTCCTGCGAGTCCGTTTGGTATCTTCCAATGTCTTCTCTGTATCTTTGAACGCTACGCTCATATGGAGGGCCACGTATGAAGCTGTCTTGTACGCAGGAAACGCTCAGCCGTGGTCTGCAGGTTGTCAATCGCGGTGTCACGAGCGGCGCCGCCAGCACGCTCCCGGTTTTGAGCAACATCCTCATTGCGTCCGACGAAGGCAGGTTGAGGCTGTCGGCCACTGACCTGAAAATCGGGGTGACCCACTGGATCCCCGCGATGATATTCGAAGACGGCGCGATTACCTTACCTGCACGACTTCTTACCGAGTTCGTCAACAGTCTTCCGCAGGAGCCGGTTGAGCTTGCCACGGTGGGCGAGCAATCGCTGACAACATTGCGCTGCGCTCGCTATTCGGCAAACATCCGAGGCATCGACGCGGATGAATTCCCATTAATCCCGACGATCTCCGATGAACCGTCGGCGACTGTGCCTGCGGGGCTGCTTCGGGGCATGATTAATCAGGTGGTATTTGCCGCATCCAGCGACACCACTCGCGGTCCGCTGCAGGGCGTGTTCACCACGTTTTCGGGAGAAACCCTGACGCTTACGGCTTCTGACGCATACCGCCTATCGGTACGTAGCGCGCGTCTTGCAACCGCGGCCGCAGCTGACTTTAGCGTGCTCATTCCCGCTCGAACTGTAGCGGAGCTCGGCCGTATTCTGCCGGATGACGACAGCATCGTAGCAATTACTGTCACTCCGAACCGAGGCCAGATTCTGTTCCACATGGAGAACACGGACTTCCTCGCGACTCTATTGAGCGAGCAGTTCGTCAATTACAAGCAGATCATTCCCAAGGAATACAAGACGCGGGTCGTTGCAAATACCGCCGACCTTCAGAAGGCGGTAAAGATAGCGGGATTTTTCGCGCGCGACGGCTCGAGCCTGCTTAAGCTGAACATTGAGACGGCTGGGGATGGCGCCGGCACGATCACCGTGAGCGCGGAGACGCAGGATATCGGTGACAATGATAGTATTGTCGATGCGGTGGTGAGTGGTGCCGGTATGCAAATTGGCTTTAACAGTAAGTACGTCGCTGACGCGTTGAACGCGATGAATTCATCTCAGGTTGCACTCGAGTTGACCGGACCCACACATGCAGGTGTGTTGCGCCCGGTCGACGGGGCTGACTTCTTGCATGTGATCATGCCGGTGACCGTGCCGCGCTAACACATTGCTGCTTCGACACCTCACCCTACAGCATTTTCGGAACTACAGCAATCTAGATGCGAGCTTCGAACCGGGGTTGGTGGTTTTGCAGGGCGAAAATGCTCAGGGCAAGACCAATCTGCTTGATG
>JAQBPC010000678.1 GCA_028287725.1 Chloroflexota bacterium
GCCAGAGCACACCATTCCTTCGGATCGGATGCCGCGCAGCATTTTTCCTTCGAGCGGCCTATCTTGTCCGGGCAAGCATTTGCCGATGCCAATGAACGGAACCAACGCGCCAACGTACAGATTCTGAGCGCCGGTCACGACGGTTTGTGTTCGGTCTCCCAGGTCCAGAGTCGCCAACCAGAGTGAGTCGGCGTTTGGATGGTGATCGAGCGCAACGACACGAGCGACGAGAATGTCGTCGAACTCGCTGCCACTATTCACGACCCGTTCGACCAGTGAGCCACTCATGGTGAGCCGCTCCGCAAGCTCCTTGGGCGGCAGTTCTACCTGCACATATGTCTCAAGCCAACGTAGCGGTAATTTCATCTGGACGCGCGGCGAGTAGCCGCTGGCTCCTTTCCGAGTCGATTAGTACGGCAATACGTCGGGAAGTTGGCGCTCGTGCTGAATTAGGCTCAACGCTTTATGAAATGCCGGGTAGACCGAGTGCGATGCTGCTTGACATAATTAGATCATGCAAACTGGCGAAGGAAGCGCATATCATTGGCATTTAGCAGCCGGATGTCACTGATGCCGTACCGCATCATTGTGATTCGTTCTGGTCCCATGCCAAAAGCGAAGCCACTATACACGGCCGGATCATAGTCCATATTCCGCAAGACTTGGGGATGCACCATGCCTGCGCCGCTAATTTCCAGCCATCCTTCATACTTGCAGGTGCGACAGCCTTTTCCGCCGCACACGAGGCACGAGAAATCAAACTCCGCGCTTGGCTCGGTGAATTGGAAATGATGGGGGCGGAACCGCACTTTGCAGCCAAGAATCTGATCTGCAAAGCTCGCCAGCACGCCCTTGAGATCACTGAAGGTGACGTCGCGGTCGACCGCCAGCCCTTCGCACTGCCAGAAATAGCTCAGGTGCGACGCATCTTCCTGGTCGCGGCGGAAACAGCGCCCCGGCGCGATGACGCGAACCGGTGGGCGCTGACTCAGCATCACGCGCGCTTGTACCGGTGAAGTATGCGTTCGAAGCACAATACCGCCGGGGACATCGACATAAAACGTATCCATGGTGTCGCGCGCGGGATGGTCCTCAGGAATGTTGAGCAGCTCGAAGTTAAACCGATCCCACTCCACTTCCGGCCCTTCAGCAACACTGAAGCCCATTGAGCCGAAGATTCGAATGATGTCCTGAAGCGTCTCGCGAACTGGGTGGGAATAACCCAGCTGTGGTCTGCGCCCAGGCAGTGTGATATCGATGGCCTCCGCCGACAGCCCAGTGGCAAGCGCTGCCTGTCGAAGCTCCGCGAGATGCCTATCGTAGGCCGCCTCAAGAGTTCGCTTCGCCGTGTTCGCTGTTTGGCCGGCCGCAGGGCGATCTTCCTTGGGTATCGTTCCCAGGTCCTTCAGCGCCATGGTCAACGCGCCCTTGGTTCCCAAGTATCGGATGCGCCACTCTTCAAGTTGCTGAAGGTCGGTAATGGCGCCAAGCTCGCTTTCGGCACGCGCCTGGAGCTCTCGAAGTGCCGTAATCAAGCTGTGCTGCTCGGTCATTGTGATTGAACCTCCGAAGCCGGATGCCCCGAGTCACTGAGGGCCGGGCTAAGAACTACTGTAGGCCTGTCGGATCGCGCTACATCAAGGCGCTTCGCGAGGTCCTGTTGGTTGATCGACAGGCATAACCGGCCATATGAGTCGACGAGTAGAAGCGGTTCGCCAACCGCTGCCTCGCCAAAGGTGCGTACCACACGCACGACGATCTCCCGTTCGCCGACAAGGGCACGCACACGCGAGACCGACCCGAGCTGCTCAAGCAACTCACCAGGCGCCGCAAGCGCGAGCGAGCCAAACTCATTCACGCCAACTACCGCTGTATGCACGGCGCCGTCGGTAAATATCGATTCGACTTCAGGCAGCTGCACAAGGCTATTTAGATCTATATTGGGCCCCAGCAAGTGAATCCCGACCCCATGTGCCAGGTATGCTGCCGCAGGGCAGAATATATCGCGCGCATGGAACGTATTTGAGACAGGATGATGTCGAAATTCCGGATCAACCAGCTCAACTGCACCGGTAATACCGCCGACCAGCGCCGCGGCACCAAGCAACAGCCCATTGTCCGGACCTATCAAGATGTCACCGCGACCGCACTCGATTGCAATTGGCCGCCTTTCGGTGCCAACTCCAGGGTCCACGACCGCGACATGTACGCACGGCGGGAACGCGGGGACGGCTGAGCGAAGCATCCATGAGCCGGCCACGATATCGTAGTGGGGGACGGCGTGAGTAATATCGATAACCATCGCTTTAGGGCTAATGGCTGCGATCACGCCCTTGCACTGGCCGACAGACGTGTCGGCAGTGCCGAAGTCGCTCAGGAACGAGATAACTGCATCCATGTGGCACCGCCTGCATTCACCGCTGAAAATAAAGAAGCCGAATTCACCCTGGGGCGAGGCCGGCTAAGTTGCTTCGCGGTACCACCCAGATTCACGGCGCACCAAAGAAATGCGCGCCGCCTCTGACCGTGATAACGGCCGGCGCCGCGACGATCTCACGGCGTTTACCGCTCAATCGCCGGCTCGGGAGTGAACTTCAACTGCCAGGTCTTGGTTCAGGCGCTCTCAGCTACGGCACCCAATCTCTTGTGACGGTTCCCGGCTGTCTACTCTCTCCGTCGTAGCTTGTCCAATCAATGTAACACATCAACGGAGGGCTTTTGAATGCAACCCAGGCCGAGGCAACTTCGGGCTAATACTGTCGATTATGGCCCAGCTCACCAGACCTGGTGCGCAATTACTACACATAGCTATCCGATACCGTGCAGCACTGAGCGGTATCCGATAGCTAACCAATCGGTCGTCGCCTATTTGTGCTTGCATGGGTACGGACCCTCGACTACACTCCATATTGCGCGTAATGCGACATTGCGTGGGCCCTTAGCTCAGCGGTTAGAGCTCCCGACTCATAATCGGTTGGTCCCGGGTTCGAATCCCGGAGGGCCCACTCCTCGCCCCAGTTGCAGCGAGCGACCCGAGCGTCCGCGGCCTTCTGTATGGCCGGCGCTTTGGCTTCCACCGTTCGGTAATATTTTCCTGCCGATTGTCGCTGTCCGGCTCTATATACGGTGCCGAAATTGCAGGCAAACAGGCGGTCGAGATTGAGGATTGCTACGTGTCCAGATGCGCTGCAACTTGGATATACAATCGCACCTACTTGCGGGACTTGGAGTCCAGGCCCGACACGTAGTCAAGTGCTTCGTCAAGCAAGCGTTGCCATGTGCCCGATTTGTCAGGTGGTATCGCTGCCCATTCACGAAATCGACG
>JAQBPC010000705.1 GCA_028287725.1 Chloroflexota bacterium
GATGCAGCCCACCTGCAAATACCCACGCCCCTGCCCGCTGGAGGTCGGCGTTGAAGTCGGTGACGCTCTGGTACGCGCCCTGTTGCTCCTGCGCTTGTCGGGGCGGACTACCCTCGACCATATGTACACTGAGCAAATATTGCTTCATCAGATGATCCTTCCCGATTGCTTGCGGCAGCCAAACGCGGCTACTCACCTACTATACGAATGGGCTTCGCCGAAATCGACAGCCTATCCTAGCCAGATTTTACGAGCCAAGCGATCGTCATTTCTTTAGTACCGTACAGAATGCGTACGTGTCGATTGGACACCTGCCATCATGCCGGTGCGCAGGCCCAAGGTCAATGGAAGGGGCGGCAGCGGGGAATGCCATCCACTGCGTATGGCGCAACTGAGTGAGCACCTGCTGTATTGAGGGTATCGTGGCGCAGGCGCGCTCGTTGATCGTCGCAACGCGCTCCTTGTGGCGGCGAGCTGATGGGGGACAGTCACCCGGCTGTTTATACCGTCATGCCCCTTGGGGGCGAGTACGTCAGGTGCGTGCTGATCTTGCGGATGCGTCAAATATGCGGGCATACCGGGAAACTGTGAAGAATACGAGCGTGGGGAATGAGCATATCCTCAAGAACGCAACACCAAGGCTCTTGTCCTTCATATAACGTTCCGTACTGCCGGGCCGGAAGGGTTCGCATAATGGACCTCTGAAACTCTAAGTATTGGCTCTTTTGATTTGTCCATTATGCTGCTACGCTCTTGTCAAGGCGGCTCGGATAATCGTCGAGCAGGGCGAGGAGCGAGCGCTGGGGACACCAGGATGCAATGTACGGAGGGGCTACCCGGAACGAAATGGGCAACGTAGGCGGTGTGCATCCACCTTGCCCTAGCCAGTGGGGCAGCAGCCGAGCTGGTGCTGATGTGGTCCCCGGCTGTGGCTGTCCGCTGGATGCGTCGTAGTCAGGTGCGATAAAGGAAAGGCTCATCCGATCTTGGCCTGGCGTGGCGTGCGAGTCCGAACACATGCCTCGATCGTCTTGCTTACCTCAGCCGAACTGTGAGCGACTACTGAAACCTTCAGACGGCCGCCTATCGGCAGCATCCGGAAGGATTGTGGCTCGGCGGACGCGCCCGAGGCGATTGCCCGCCACGCCGCCACCCAGGGCCACAACCACGTCGGGACTGGTATCGGTAACAGCAAATTACACATAGGAGGGCCAAGATGGCCGACGTTGTCGAACCGATGATGCAGCATCGGACGGACATGCACGTCGATAGTCCCAGCGTGGCATCGCTTCGCCGGGGATTCCAGGGGCAGATCCTGCTCCCCAATGACGATGCCTATGAAGAAGCACGCCTCGTCTGGAACGCGATGATCGATCGGCGGCCGGCGATTATTGCCCGCTGCGCGAGGCCAGCTGATGTCATAGCCGCATTGCGCTTCGGTCGCAGTCAGGGCCTCGAGATAGGGGTACGCGGCGGTGGCCACAACGTGCTCGGATTCGCCGTACCTGATGGCGGGCTGATGCTCGATCTCTCCCTCATGGCGTCCGTTAGGGTCGACCCCGACCGGCGTCGTGCCTGGGTGCAAGGCGGCGTCTTACTCGGCGCCCTCGATCGCGCAGCGCAGCGGTTCGGCCTGGCCACCACAGCCGGCAATGTCTCGCATACCGGTGTCGGCGGTCTGACCCTCGGCGGCGGCATGGGATGGCTTGCCCGGCAGTGCGGGCTTGCCTGTGATAATGTCGCCAGCTACGAAGTCGTGACCGCGGACGGCGAAATACTACACGCCAGCGAAACGGAGAACGCGGATCTATTTTGGGGTCTGCGTGGCGGCGGCGGCAACTTTGGCGTGGTCACCGAGTTTGAGTTCCGCCTACACCCCGTGGGCACGGCTGCCTTTGTCGTCGAACTATTCTACAGACCTGAGGATGCGTCACGGGCCGTGCGCAGATGGCGCGACCTGCTCGCCGACGCGCCTTGCCAGGCGACGTTCACAGCCTGGGCCGGCACCACCGGCACATGGCCGTACTTATCGCCCGAGCTGCATCACCGATCGCTGATCAGCGTGGGCTACGTGTGGGTTGGCAACCCTGACCAGGGGCGCACATTGCTCCCTGCGCTCCGCGACGTGACGCCGCCAATCGCCGAGCGGGTTGAGGCGCTGACATACGGCGAGCTCCAGCGAATGGATGACAGTCCTCAGCGCCATCGCGTCCGACGCTATGCGGGGGGTCATTTTCTTCGCACCCTTGGCGACGAGGCCATCGACGCGTTCATATCGCGCGGAGCACCGGCAGCCGATGGCGCTGTCGACCCCAGCTTTCTGCCGTCAGGCAGTCTGCAAAGCTACGGCGGTGCGATTGCTTCCGTGCACCGGAATGCGACCGCGTTCAGTCATCGAGATACGCTGGTCGAGTTTGGGGCAAGCGCGGGCTGGACGGACCCAGCGGAGGACGAGGCGCGGTTTGCAGGCGTGCGGCGCTACACTGCCGCAATCGAGCCGTTCGCCAGCGGCGTGTACGTGAACGACCTTGCCGAGGAAGGTCGGGGCGGCGTGCAGCGAGCCTACGGCGATGAAACAGCCGCACGCCTCGCAGCGCTGAAGGATCGGTACGACCCTGACAATATCTTCCACCTCAATCACAACATCCAGCCGCGGTCGCGCTAGCCCGCCGATGAAACCATCATCACCCCGCATCGGCGGATCATGGGCGAGCAAAGTTGAAACGCTCGTTTGCGACAGACAAAGGTGAAAGCAGGACGCCATCTGCGCGTAGATTGCATCTGGGACGGCGGGAGTCTGCACACTTATCCGGGCCGATGAACCAATCCGACATGTACGCCAACTGATGACCAGGAGAAGCGTTGAAGCTGCCGGCAAGATATAGCAAGAGGGAGAAACACCGTGGGAAGAATCATCGTAAGCGAGTTCATATCACTTGATGGTGTGATGGAAGACCCTGGTGGCTCAGAGGGCTACAAGCACGGAGCCTGGACGTTCAAGTTCAGCCGTGGGGAGGCTGGAGACGCTTTCAAACTCGAGGAGACACTTGACGCCGAGGCTTTGCTTTTGGGCCGAGTGACCTATGAGGGGTTTGCGGCAGCCTGGCCATCCATGAAAGGCCCGTTCGCGGAAAAGTTTAACAGCATGCCCAAATATGTCATCTCGTCGACGCTTGCCGATACGAGTTGGAACAACACGACGTTGCTCACCGGTGACGTCGTAGAAGAAGCGACAAAGCTCAGGCAGCAACTACACGGGAATATCGTCGTACATGGCAGCGCCCAACTCGTGCAAACGCTGATCGCGCATGACCTCGTCGACGAGTTGCGCCTGATGGTATTCCCGATTCTCCTCGGAGCCGGCAAGCGCCTCTTCGCTGAGACGTGCGACGTGAAGCGCTTGCGCCTGGCAGACAACAAGGCAGTCGGTGACGGCATCGCTATACTCACGTACGTGCCGGCACAGGAGAACGCGTAAAGGCGGCGCCACGTCGATCCGCTGTCGCGCGAACTACGCGGAAACTTTCCGCCGAAATGTAAACATAAGGGCAGGAACTATGCCACATGTGACTTCCAAAGACGGAACCGCGATCGCATTTGAGGTGACCGGTCAAGGTCCGGCGCTCATCCTGGTCGATGGCGCGTTCCACGATAGATCCAGACTGGCGCCGCACGCGGCGGTGCTTTCGCCTCACTTTACCGTCTATACCTACGATCGCCGCGGCCGCGGCGAGAGTGGTGACACGCAACCCTATTCAATTGGGAAGGAGATTGAGGATATCGGCGCGCTCATTCAGGAAGCCGGTGGATCGGCTTTCGTATTCGGTGGATCTTCAGGCGCCGTGCTGGCGCTCGATGCGGCCGTGCGCCTCTCGGGTATCACGAAATTGGCGCTTTATGAACCGCCCTTCGTTGTCGACGACAGCCGCCAGCCGGTCCCGGGTGACTTCGTCGACCAATTACAGCAATTGATTGCATCCGGCCGCCCCGGGGATGCCGCGGAAGCCTACATCACGACGGGCGCGAACGTGCCGTCGGCACAGGTTGCGAGCATGAGGAGCGCCCCGTTCTGGCCATCGGTTGAAGCGGTAGCACACACCCTTATCCAGGATGCGACAATCATGGATGGCACGATGGTTGGAAGACCGCTGCCTGCTGACCGGTGGGCCAACGTCACGATGCCGACACTTGTTTTAGACGGCAGTGCGAGCCCTGCATGGTTCCACAGTGCGGCGGAAGCATTAGCGCGCTTGCTGCTACATGCAACGCGCCAAACCCTCGAAGGCCAGGGCCACGACGTAACATCGGAGGCTCTTGCGCCCGCTCTGGAGCAATTCTTTTCCGCGCAATCGGTCCCGCAATGATCGATGCACTTCTCGATGAGCCAATGCACATCGGCGACCGATCCATCTGCAATCCAGACCAGGCACTCGACAAACAGGGAGACCGGCATGGTGCAGGAGCAGATTCCCTGCCCGCCTAACTCCACTATCACGAAGATCGGGAACGCGAGGATTTCAGTCCAATGAGCATCGGAGGATTATCCAGGGCGCGGCTGGGTCGCATGCACAACGTCATGGCCAGTTATGTCGAGCGTGGCGACGTGCCTGGAGTCGTGACCCTGATCAGCCGGCGAGGGGAGACGCATGTCGATGCAATCGGCGCGAAGGCGTTCGGCGACGGCGATCAAATCCGGCACGACACTATTTTCCGCGTCTCCTCGCTGACCAAACCGATCGTGGCTGCGGCGACGATGATCTTGGTGGAGGAATGCAAGGTGCGGCTCGACGAGCCTGTGGATCGGCTGCTGCCCGAGCTGGCCGATCGCAAGGTCTTGAAGCGCATCGATGGACCGCTAGACGACACAGTCCTTCAAACCGGCCTATCACAGTGTGCGACTTGCTGACCATGCGCATGGGCTTTGGCTTCATTCTAGATGACGTAAGCGACTGTCCGATCTTGACTGCCGTAAGCGAGCGGCAGATCATGATGGGACCACAAAACCGGCGGCGCCGCTGGCGCCGGACGAGTGGCTCCGCCGTTTCGCGACCCTTCCACTGATGCGCCAGCCGGGCGAAGCGTGGATGTACGAGATCGCATTTTCCGTGCTTGGTGTGCTGATCGCGCGGGCCGCGGGTCAACCATTGGAAACATTTTTGCGCGAGCGCATCTTCGCGCCGCTGGGCATGAACGACAGCGGGTTCTCCGTACCAGCTGGCAACCGCGACCGACTGGCGACCTGCTACCAGGCCAATGGCGAAACTGGAATGCTCGAGGTCTATGACGATGTCAGTCACAGCCAATGGAGCCAACCGCCGGCCTTTCCGGACGCGGCCGGAGGACTGGTCTCGACGATCGACGATTATTTCGCCTTCGGCTAAATGATGCTGAAGAAAGGCTTGCACGGTTCTGAGCGCATCCTGTCGCGCCCATCTGTGGAGCTCATGGTCAGCGACCAACTTACCTCCGCCCAGCGGGCGGCAGCGGGCATCTTCCTAGGCGAGAATCGCGGCTGGGGCTTCGGCCTCTCCACGTTCATCAAACGCGATGAGATATCCGCGGTTCCCGGACGGTTCGGCTGGGACGGCGGCTTGGGAACGTCCTGGTATGCGGATCCCACTGAGGACATGGTCGCAATCCTCATGACCCAACGCCTCGCAGGCCCTCACTCCCCCGGTATTGATCTCGACTTCTGGACTTCGGTGTACCAGGCGATTGACGACTAAGAGGCGTTACCTCATCGCGCGTAAGTGCATCTTGACCCGCAAGAGCGCGGGCAAGCAAGTGTACATTGGCGCGAAGCTGTTCGGGAACGGCGCTCGCGAAGCCGAGCAGCAATCCGTCCCGATGGAGTGGGCGCACACTCAATTGTGACACCCTGAGGATATTCAAGCGTTGCG
>JAQBPC010000711.1 GCA_028287725.1 Chloroflexota bacterium
CGCTCGGGCCGACCGCTTCAACAGACAACACCGACCTGTTTGGCAACGGCACGGCGTCGATGATCAACGTGGGCGGTTCCTGGTTGACGTCTATCCTCCAGCAAACCTATCCCAAGGTCTACAACTCGTACAACGTTGGGCCGGAACCTCGCTTCAACGTGAGCTCGAAGATCGGCTCGGACATGTACGGTTTCGGTTTGTTCGTGACCAAGTCGTCGCAGCACCAGGCAGCCGCATGGAAGTTCTCGCGCTTCCTTGCCGACAGCGGTAATGCGTACTTCTCGGGTGCTGGTATCTGGCTGGGCGACAAGTCGCCCCTGAACCCCGCACTGACCAAGACGCTGAAAAAATGGAGCGTATTCCAGAGCACCTTCGCGGAAGGATCCTTCCTCCCGCCCGTGACCAACTACAATCAGCTTGCCAATATCGTCGAGCGGGCGATTGAGCGTTCAGTTCTGAATGGAGCGAGCGCGCAAGCATCGCTCAACCAGGCGCAACAAGAGGCGCAGCCGCTGATGCAGTAGCGTCGTATCCGCTGGGTGGCAAGGAGGGACATCCATCTAGGATGGCTTCACCTTGCCACCCGGTGGTCGGAGATGAGCGCTCGGCCGTAACGGCACGAGAGCGGGTAGCAACGAACATAGCATTCGAAAGAGGAGGAGCATGCAGGGCGGGCGAAGGGCTGGCCGAGGCCTGACAATTGCACAACGGCGCTCCCTCTTCGGTCTGCTATTCGTGCTGCCCGGCGTGGTGCCGCTGCTCATCTTTGTCATTTATCCAATGGGTAGCGCGCTGTACCTCAGCTTCACCAACTGGCAGCTGATGGGCACGCCGCAAATCCAAGGGTTTCAAAACTATACGCAGCTCAGCTCGGACCTGCAGTTTCGCTCAGCGCTCACGGTCACACTCGAGTTTGCGCTGGGAACCGCGATTCCTTCATGTGTGCTAGCCCTGGGCGTCGCGCTGTTGTTCAATGCCCGCGCCAGTTTTACGTCCTGGTATCAGCCGCTTCTCTTTCTGCCAGCGGTGTTGCCCACCGTGGTGACGAGCTTGGTTTGGGGCATCCTCTATCAGGGCAATGGCGTAATCAATAACGTCCTGGGCCTGAATGTCGCCTGGCTGACAGACCAAAGCTGGGCGCTGCCGGCATTGATGATCATGACGATCTGGACCAATCTGGGCTACTACGCGGTGATACTCCTCGCAGGCGTCAGAGAGATACCGAACGATTATTACGAGGCTGCCCGCATTGATGGCGCGGGGACACCGGCGCTAATCCGGCACATTACTCTGCCGCTGGTCCGTCCCACATTGCTGTTCGTGGTGGTGATTGCGACGTCCAATGCGCTCACCTTGTTCATTCAGCCGTACCTGCTGACCCAGGGCGGTCCCGGCGACGCTACCAGAACGCTGTCGGAGCTCATCTACGACACGGCATTCAGCTTCCTGAACATTGGCAAGGCCTCGGCCATGTCGTTCATCCTGCTTGCCATCTCGCTCGTCCTGGCCTTCGTCCAGTTCAGCGTGTTGCAGTCTGGAGATAGCTGAGATGAGCGCGAACGAGTCGACCAAGCGTCTTGGCTTGCTGAGATCGCTGCTGGTGCATGCGGCCCTGGCGGTTGTAGGGCTGATCGTGGCCATACCCCTGTATTGGACCCTCATCTCCTCGGTGACCACCAATGCCGGCATTTTCGCCACACCGGTGCAGTGGATTCCCCCTTCACTGCACCTGGAAAACTTTTCACAGGCCCTCTCGGCTGCTCCCTTCGGGCGCTATTTCTTCAACAGCGCCGTTGTCGGGGTGGTCGTTACCGCAACCACATTAGTCACCTCGGCGCTGGCAGGGTACGGGTTCGCGAAGTTTCAATTTCCCGGCCGGCGGATCCTCTTCGTCGTGGTCTTGATTGCGCTGATGGTGCCGTTCCAGGCGATCATGATTCCGCTGTTCGTGCTGGCACGCCAGCTGGGGTGGCTCAACTCATATGCCGGGTTGATCGTGCCCGGCGCGGTGAGCGGATTCGGCATTTTCCTCATGCGCCAATTCATGAGCAAGGTGCCGGATGCGCTGCTCGAGGCGGCCCGTCTTGACGGCTGCAATGAGATCCAGTTGTTTTTGAGGATTGTGCTGCCACTTTCGCGCTCCGCGCTGGCCGCGCTCGCCGTGCTCACCTTCCTGGCTAGCTGGAACAACTTTTTGTGGCCGCTGATCGTGGCGCAAAACCCCGATATACTGACCGTCCCGCTGGGCATCGTGCAGTTCCGTGGTTCGTACTTCACCAACTACACCCAGATCCTTGCCGTGTCCCTCATGGCGGCCGCCCCCGTTATCGTGCTTTACCTGGTCATGCAGCGCCAGATCATCGAGACATTTGCCTCCAGCGGCATCAAGGGATAGCTCGCCGGACGCCAAGAATTCCATGATCTGGCAGGAAAAGGAGAATCCACTCATGTCAACCGTCAAACGTGTCCTGGCGATAGGTGGTCATGCCGCGGATATGGAGTTCAGTGCCGGCGCAGCCATCGCGAAGTACACGGCGGCCGGAGCGGAAGCTGTCCTCTTGCATCTCACCGCGGGTGAGATGGGCCACCCGCGCCTCAGCGGTGAGGAGTACGCCAAGCAGAAGATCGACGAGGCTCATCGCGCCGCAAAGATCCTGGGCGGCGAGGCGCGATTCCTGCCATATCCGGATGCAGGGTTACCGCGGAACGACGAAGTGGCGTACCAGGTTATGGATGTGATCCGCGAGGTCCGTCCCGACGTGGTGATCACGCACTGGCGAGGCAGCTTTCATTCCGACCACAATAACACGCACTACAACACCATGCAGGCGCTCTTCTACGCCGCGTTGCCCTCGATCAAGCGCGCCCATCCCGCGCACACCCCCGCGCAGGTCTTCTTCGCCGAGAATTGGGAGGACATGGACGACTATGTTCCAGAAATTTACCTGGATACAGAGGATGTCTACGATCGCTGGGTAGAGGCAGCCAGCCAATATGAGCTTTTTAGTGGGTCGGTCTCGGGCTTCCGGTATCGTGATTATTACGAGTCTCTGGCGGTGATGCGCGGTTGCCTGGCAGGCTTCAGGCGCGCCGTGACGTTGATGCGACCGGCCGAGGCCCGAATCAGTTACTGGAAGGACTTGCCGTAGATGCGGCGCAACGGCCCACCGGTGCTACCTGGAATCGACGTACTCATCAAACGCAATCTGGCTAATTTGCGCGGCCGCAGCCTTGGCCTGCTCACCGGGGCCGGCGGCGTCACCTCCAACGTGATCCCGACAATCTCCGCCCTTTGGGAGCAAGATGGGCTGCGGCTGGCCGCGCTATTCAGCGCCGAGCATGGCTTGCGTGGCACGGCGCCGGCCGGTGCGCTCATCGATTCGAGTCGTGACACTGCAACCGGGCTCCCGGTTTACAGCCTGTATGGCACGCACCGGGAACCCACCGACGAGATGCTGGAGGGCATCGATACGCTGCTCGTCGATCTGCAGGATATTGGCGTGCGCTACTACACCTACGCGGCTACTGTGCGCGCCGTGCTTCAGGTAGCCGCGCGGCGCAGCCTGCCGGTGGTACTGCTGGACCGGCCGAACCCGATCACCGGCATTGCCCTGGAGGGGCCTGTCGCCGAGCCTGGCTTTCAGAGCTTCGTGTGTCCCGCGCTGGTGCCTACGCGTCATGGCCTCACCTTGGGCGAGCTGGCTCGTTGGATGAACCGCGCTGAAGGCATCGGCGCTCCGCTGCAAATAGTGCCCATGCATGGATGGCGGCGCGATCAGTGGTTCGAGGACACGGGTCTGCCGTGGGTGCCGCCTTCGCCAAATATCCCGACGCCCGAGACTTGCCTCATCTACCTGGCCACCTGTCTGATTGAGGGCACACCGGTGTCGGAGGGGCGGGGTACGGCACAGCCATTCCAGATCTTCGGTGCTCCCTGGATCGACGCCGAGACAATGGCCGGCTACCTGAACGGCCTCAAGCTCCCGGGCGTCTACTTCCGACCTACCTGGTTTCAACCGACGGCGAGCAAGCACGCCGGGCAGACCTGTGGTGGGGTGCAGCTGCATATCGTCGATCGGCGCTCGTTCGCCGGTGTGCCTACGGGCCTCCATCTGCTTGCGGCACTTCGCCTGCTCTATCCGGAGCAGATGCATTGGACTCGCGATGAGTCCGGTGCGTATTACGTGGACCTCTTGCTCGGGTCCGACGCGCCCCGTTTGGCCCTGGAGCGCGGCACCACGGTGGATGATCTGGTGGCTACGTGGCAAACGGGTCTCCAGAAATTTAGCACCGAGCGGCAGGAGTTCCTGCTGTACCAGGTCCAGCCTCGGACCACGGTCTCGGGTGCTCAGGACACATTGTCCCTGAGCGAGGAGACCAATGCACGAACGGGCGACGTCGACACGTTGAGCCCGCTCGAGATCTTGCAGCTCATAAGCGAGGAGGACGCTACCGTAGCGGGTGCGGTGGCTGGTGAGCTGCCGGCGATCGCGACCGGCGTCGAGCATGTCGTCGCGGCCTTCCGGGCGGGTGGCCGCTTGATCTATGCGGGCGCCGGATCGAGCGGACGGCTGGGCGTACTCGACGCGGCGGAATGTCCGCCGACCTACGGCACCGATCCTTCTCAGGTGGTGGCGCTACTTGCCGGCGGCCCTCCAGCTATGACGCGCTCGGTTGAGCTCGCCGAGGACAACGAGGCGCAGGGTGGCCGCGAGGTAGACGCCCTGGCGGTGAGCGCGCGGGACGTCGTACTTGGGATTGCTGCCAGTGGTCGCACTCCCTATGTTGCCGGTGCTCTGCGGCGCGCACGCGAGCTCGGCGCCTACACAATTGCCCTTGTCGGCAATGCGGACGGCTCGGTGGCCGCGGCGGCCGAGCTGGTGATCGCGCCGCAGACCGGCCCGGAGGTGATCGCGGGGTCGACAAGGATGAAAGCGGGTACCGCCCAGAAGCTTGTCCTTAATATGGTCACCACCACGGCAATGATCTGCACCGGCCGCACCTACGGCAACCTGATGGTCAACATGCAGGCAGTCAACAGTAAGCTGCGCGAACGCATGCGAACCATCGTGGCGAAGGCCACGGGGACGAGCCCGGAAGTAGCGGCGTACGCGCTTAGTCTTGCGGACGATGAGATGAAAACGGCGATTGTTATGCTAAGGGCCGGGGTGGACGCCGGCGAAGCGCGCATGCGGCTTGATCGCGTGGGCGGCGTGGTGCGCAGCGCCCTATGAGCGGTAGCTCACTGGGTACGGATGCTGTACATATATAGCAACGTGCTGCTTAGCATGTAGCCAAGGCCGCCGGCAAGCCCGCCTCGCGAAGAGTTCCGCCCTGACCTCGATGTACCCGGTACTACAAGCAGTGAACCACTGGTTACAAGAGAGAATGCTTGTGGTGGGCGCCGGGCCGTGACCGTGTCCGGTGGACCAAGGCCTGGACGGGGAAGGGAATCTAGACTATGACCACGCCGCGAATTGGG
>JAQBPC010000014.1 GCA_028287725.1 Chloroflexota bacterium
TCGTGGAGGCCTGGCCAATTGAGGCCGAGGCATCGGTTTTCACGACACATACACCGGTACCGGCCGGAAATGAAATCTTCCACCACGACTTGGTGCTCAAGTATTTACCTCAAATGGCAAGCGGCATGGGTCTCGACGAAGCAGGCTTCCTGGCTCTGGCGAATGAAGAGGGCGCGGTTGCTGAAACATTTGCAATGACGCCGCTCGCGATACGGTTGACCCATCGAGCAAACGGGGTGAGTGCGCTTCACGGAAGCGTTGCTCGATCGATGTGGGCCAAACAATTTCCTAACCTGAGTGAGTCGCAAGTTCCGATAACGTCCGTAACGAACGGTGTGCACACGCCGACCTGGATCGCACCTCAGCTAGCCGATCTCCTGGCCCGCTACCTTGGCCGGCACTGGCTGCAACGTGTCGACGATCCGGCAACTTGGGAGGTAATGGTAAGCGTTCCGGACGAGGAGCTATGGGAGGTACACAACCTGCTCAAGCGGCAGTTGCTCACCGCGATCGGCCGAACGGACACAAACTCGCCTACCCTGACCGCGGGCCTGAATCCGAAAGCACTCACAATTGGCTTCGCGCGTCGGTTTGCCACATATAAACGCGCTACGCTGTTTTTCCATGAGATGAATCGGGCAGCTACTATATTGACGCGCTCCGACCGGCCAGTACAAATCATCTACGCGGGCAAAGCACATCCCGCGGACGGCCATGGCCAGGACTTCATCAAAGCGATTGTCGAACTGTCGAACGACAGTGCACTCGCGGGAAAAGTGGTATTTGTGCCAGGCTACGACATGGCACTGGCGCGTGCCCTAGTTCAGGGTGTTGATATCTGGCTCAATAATCCCGAACGCCCTAGGGAAGCCAGCGGCACTAGCGGGATGAAGGCCGCACTTAATGGGATCCCCAACCTGAGCATTCGTGATGGCTGGTGGGATGAGGGGTATAACGGGCGAAACGGATGGGCATTCGGCGGCCCTTCGGGCAACGACGAGGTTGACAGCTCTGAGCTGTATCAAGTCCTCGAGCAATCAGTGATCCCCAGCTACTTCGACAGGGATTCGCGCGGGATACCTGCACGGTGGGTTGCAGTGATGAAGGAATCAATCCGCACACTGACACCGGCCTTCAGCGCGCAGCGAATGGTCAAGGAGTATACCGAGCGACTCTATCTCTGAGGGGATTCACGGACATAAAGACAGATGGGAGGTCCGCTCATGCAGAGCGGACCTCCCATCTGTAGTTACGCCAAAGAAAACTTAGGCGCTTATCATGCCTATTCGCCTGTGCCAGCCGAAGGCTGCCCAGGCGGTGGGGCTGACGGCTTGGACTTCTTTGTAGCGAGAGCGCTTGGAGCAAGAACAAGCGTCATTTGCCGTCCCTCCGCCAAGACATCGCGCTCTACACGCCCAACGTCACCCACCTTTGACGCCATCTCAACCAAGACCTTACGGCCCCAATCGGGATGCGCCTGTTCTCGACCACGCATACGCAACGTTAGCTGTACGCGGTCACCTTCCTGAAGCCACTTTGTGATAGCACGCAACTTGGTATCCAGATCATGTGGATCAGTCTTGGGGCGAACTCGCACCTCCTTGATCACAACCTTGGTCTGGTTCTTGCGTGCTTCACGCTCCTTACGGGACTGCTCGTACTGCTGGCGACCATAATCGAGGATCCTACAGACGGGTGGCTGAGCGAGCGGCGATACCTCGACGAGGTCGAGACTCTTATCGCGCGCTATTTTCAGAGCATCGGCGATCGGCATCTCGCCCAGCTGGCTGCCATCGGAATCGATAACCAGCACAACCCGGGCGCGGATCTGTTCGTTGATGCGGACCTGGTTTCGCGGCCCGCGACGATCCTCGGTCGGCCTCACCGACTACCGCTGTAAGAGCTACCGCGAATCTGCGCGTAGCAGTCGCTGCAGTACACCGGGCGATCGCCACGTGGGACGAACGGTACCTGGGTCGGGCCACCACACTGCGCGCAGACGGCATCGGTCATCTGGCGTGGCGCGCGATCGTAACCGCCACCACTGCCGTAGCCTCCGCCACCGCCACCGCCGGACGAATAGCCACCGCGGGAAGGTCCATCGGACCTACCCGACTTCGCTGCGCGCCTGCATTCCGGGCATCGGCGCGGCGAATTTTCCAGCCCCTTGCTGGCATAGAACTCCTGCTCGCCGACTGTGAATGTGAACGGGTTTCCACAGTCTCGACAGGTAAGTTCGCGGTCTTGATACATGAACTGCTCCTCGTGCTTACGACTCGGCTTCCTATGAGCCATGAGTCAGGGGTTTACCGGATACTTAGGACACTACCCATGTAGCGCGGCGGCAGGCAGCCGTCGTGACGAGGAGGACCAGTAGTCTTAGGATTCCCGACTCCATTATAGTATACCACAGCAAATCAATCCGCAGAAGGGGCCGAGACGCCATCAGGAAATTACGAAACGAGCATGCCGACAGGAGTGCCGGGAACTAACGCCGGTGGCCGACTGCAGCTGCTCGTCAGCTCGAACTGACGTCCTTCAGCCGCCGAGCGATGCACGGACTCCATAATCTCGACGACATGCGCGGCCA
>JAQBPC010000044.1 GCA_028287725.1 Chloroflexota bacterium
GAGACGTGAAGTCATTATTCTTGGTCTTGAAGTTCTTGTACTTATACTTCAGAACAAGGTATGGCTCGTAGCCCCCGCCGAAACTGTAGATAAGGGTATGGTTGCTGAAATCCGCCAGTCCGTGCACGGTTTTATCCTCGGCATGCCACAGAATCCCCTGCACGTTGGTTTGGAAGGTGCCCAATATGGCCACAAGCTTGGCGCCGCGTGCATTGTATTGCAGGATCTCATCGGCATTGCCCATGCCGAACGCGGCCTTGCCCTGCAGCACGTTCACTTCCGGACTAATGCTGAAGCCGAATTCGTTTATCGATGAATTGACGCCGGTCTTTTGATAGAGCCCGAGGCGCTGGGCTTCATAGAAACCGCCCTCCTCCGGCTCTGGGAACCAGTTCAAAATCAGGTTGTAGGCTGGCGCGGCGGCTCGAGCGCGAGGCGTGGTGGCGGCACCGGTGGCGCCGGCGATTACCGCGGCGGCCGCAATGATTGAAACAATCCCACGTACTTTCATCTAAATTCCGTTGCCCTTCATACTTTATGGTGTGGCCGGCAGTGTCTGCAGACCGTAGGTCGAGCGAGATTTGATAAATCGCGCATGAGTGCTGGGGTAATCGCCGTAACTCCCCGGGAGCTCACCTCCTTTAGTTTTCGTGCTGAATCGCAGATTCATGCCACTTACGCAGTGCTAGAGTGCTCAGTGTGCCCAGCACGACGAAAACGCCGATGCCGAGCATGGCCGCCGCCAGGGCAGCCGCTCCGAGCAGACCCCAATCGCCGTTGTGCGCGGCAATTTGAATCTCGTAGCCGACACCGCCACCGTCCGGACTACCGCTACCGAGCAGCACTTCGCCTACGATAGCGCCAATGATTGCCAGTCCACTCGAGACGCGGATACCGGTCAGCATATATGGGACGGCAAACGGCATGCGTAGGTACATGAGCTGTTGAAGTCGCGAGGCGTTATACATCTTGAAGAGGTTTATTTGGTTAGGGTCGACGGAGCTCAAGCCAAGCGACGTGTTAGCAATGATCGGGAAAATGGCGATAATTAACGCCACCAGTACGATCGCCGTGTGACCACCGCCCACCGCATTGTCGATCAACGGTGCAATCGCGAATATTGGGATTGTTTGGGCGAGCGTCGTGTATGGAAATATTGCACGCTCCAGCAGTTTCGACTGGGACATGATGACTGCCAGGGACACGCCGATCAGGATGCTGAGGCCAAGGCCAACGAACGCATCCTTGAACGTCGACCAGAGCGCGGTGAGAATGTCACTGGTGTTGTTCCTGAACCCATTGACAACATCTCCTGGTGAAGGGGCAATGATCGGCGGTGTATTCTTCCACCGGATCGCCGCAATCCAGACCACCACCAGCACAATGAGCGCCAGTATCGGCGGCAACCAGCTTTCGGCCAGTGCGCGGCCGCGGCTGTGCACGGGAATCAGTACTTCATTATTCGGCTGCGTTTCAGGAGGCAGTCCGGATCCTGCTTCTAGCCTTCGGTCGGAGCTGGCCTGGGCGACATCTTGTACTCTCGCACCCATATGCTAACTCTCCTGTAGTGCAGCAATAACCTTGCCGGCGGCCGCATTGAATTCCAAGGTAGTGCGCATTGCCGGCTCACGCGGATACGGCAAATCTATGGGTAGATCCGCGACGATGCGACCCGGGCGAGGGCTCATGACCAGCACGCGTGTTGAAAGGAATACCGCCTCGAACACGTTGTGTGTGACGAACAAGACAGTCCAGCCTGCCAGCGCCACTATCCGCAACAACTCCACATTGAGGCGCCCGCGCGTCATCTCGTCGAGGGCGCCAAACGGCTCGTCCATGAGCATGAGCTGCGGACGCGCCGCCAACGCTCTGGCAATTGAGACGCGCATCTTCATTCCACCAGAGAGTTGCCTGGGATATTCGCGGGCGAAATCGGTTAGGCCAACCTTATCAAGTGCCTACATAGCCCGACCGCGCCGCTCGCTCTGAGACACGCCGCGCAGCTGCAAGGGCAGCTCAACATTTCTGACGACAGTTCGCCAGGGCAGCAGCGTCGCATCCTGAAAGACGAACGCCATATCCTGGTGCTCGCGACGAGCCTGCTCCGGCGGCAGACCGCCAATTCGCACCTCACCGGAAGAGATCGGCCCCAACCCGGCGACTATTCTCAGCACCGTGGATTTGCCGCAGCCGGATGGGCCAACTAGCGAGATAAACTCGCCTCGCTTTACATTGAACTTGGCGTTCTTCAGCGCCACTGTGCCATTTGCGTACGCTTTGCTCACGTCAGACAGCGTGACAAGCGGTTCGTCATTCCCCAATGGCCGGGCAAGGCTATGTACGCCACCTAAGATCGCAGACATTCGCGCGCTCTTTCACATTCCATGCGCGACTGCCGCGCGGCAACCAGCCGACCTTTGCGGCCAGCCCGAAGCCCACACCGGAACAGTCCCTCGATACACCAAGCCCTGCCGGCGAAGGCTGCCTTCGCCGGCAGCCGCACAACTCCTCCCCCATAGGAGTAGTTACATTCCAGTATACGTGAGATCGTATGCCGCATGGCTGAGCATTGCAATGCAACCGTGTCATTATTGCATTGAGGTGAAAACTCGCTTCCTGGCGTAAGCGCGACGTGGTCGAGCGCGTTCGCGGCGCTCACAGGTCCCGCCGGCAAGTGGCCTACCGATCCGCCACCGTGCGTGGATATCGCGCCGAGGACTCGGATATGGAAGCGTCGCGTAAGCCTGTGTCAGCCGCAATATGGGCCAATCAGGTCAACCGATCGTCGCGGCCCTACGGCGCGGTCAGAGTAAGGGGCGGAGCGGCGCCAGGATCAACTCCCCGATTTTGGCGTACCAGGGCCGGTTATGCCAGTAATCGTGCGTTACCTCGAACGAGTTAGACCGGTCTATCTCGAATAGCTGCTCCATCTGCGCGGCAAACGCCTCGTCGTATACTTCGAGATTAATCTCGTAGTTCCCGATCTGGCTCAGCCGATCGAGATTCGCGGTGCCAACCGTTGACCATTCGCCATCTACCGTCATTGTTTTCGCGTGATTCATCGCATCTCGGTAACCAAAGATGCGGACGCCATGCTCGAGCAGGCTGGTGAAAAAGCCGCGCGCGAGCCAATCCGCGGAGACGTGATTCGAAGTCCACGGCACCAGAACCTTCACGTCAACGCCGCGCTTTGCAGCATCAATAAGGGCATTTCGCAGCACAGTGTCCGGAATAAAATAGGCCGTGGTAATCCACACGCGGCGCTCTGCGCGCCCAATGGCGTCCACGTACATGTCACGAATCGGAAACATCAGCCTGCGCGCGTCGTTGGTACTATGTTGCAACCTTGGCTGTACTCCTCGCCTGAGGGTCCAGAGAATCCGTTCTGAAGTGGTGGTATGCCGGTTCCAGAAATCGATGAAGTCTTGCCCGAGACGTGCTGCATGCGGCCCTTTTACGCGAACATGCGTATCCCTCCACTGCACGCGGTACAGCTCTCCAATGTTGTAACCGCCGATGAAGGCTGTTTCGCCGTCGACCACAAGCAGCTTGCGATGGTCACGCGCATACCGCCGGGGGTCGATCCACTGCCAGGGCCGGCCGATAGAACCGTAGCGCAAGGTATGGATCGATGGCGGGAAGCGCTTGAACTCGCGCGGAACTACCAGGTTGGCTGGACTATCATAGATCACGTACACGTCGACGCCGGATGCCGCTTTGGCGGCGAGCCGATCCTTGAACTCCTGGCCGAGCGTGTCACCCTTCCACAGATATGTCTCGAAGAGGATCGACCGACTAGCCCCATCTATCGCGTCGAGCATGTCTTGAAACAGGTACATGCCGGAGCAATAGAGTTGGAGGCGGTTGCCGTCGACCTCTATCTCCTCAAAGCGCCTACGTGGGAATCCGGAGTTTGGCCTTCGCCGCTTACGAAGCTCGGAGATGACCGTCAAGACTGCCAGCGTGAACAATTGCGCAAGGACGAGTATGCCGATCACGCGTAGTGCGAGGCCCCGCCAGTGCACGTACATCCATCGAATGTCCAGGGCCACAGTGCGGACCTGCGAAGGGAGCGTGGGAGTCCTCATCCGTAAAATCTTCCCAAGTCGATTAGCCAACGCATCCTGATAGCCCCAATTGGTCTCGAGTCAATGCGCATCATGAAGTGAGCACAGCGAGAATACCGGCCAGGCTACCGTTCCTGCGTGTACGCCCGTAATGATCGTATCTTATTGTCGAGAACCGTGTAGAAAAGGGCCTGTTGAAACGTACGCACGCGTCCGTTCTCGAAGTAGCGTACTTCGCCCTCGACGCCTACATTCATACCCGAAACCAGTATCGAGCGCGTGACGAATGTGACGTCCGGATGGCTGGCCACCAGGTTCGAGAGAGCGGACGCCATATCGTCACGGGCAACTATCCGCCCAGAGAATCCTGGCGATTCATAGGTGAAATCGGGAGCGTAGTCACGGAGCCAAACGCCGAGGGGATCGCGACCGTAGCCGGCCAGGGTGCGACGAACCACGGAAAGGTTCATCGACTCGGTCTCAGTCATACGAGGTTATCCAGTAGGAGCAGAACGGTTTCGGCTACGGGCACGCATAAAGAAGGCTGCCTCGTCAATGACGGAGTATAGATCGTCTGACGGTTAGCGTGCGCACCGCTGCCGTTGCGATGGCGATTCAGCCCCATCTGCCGCGTTACAACAGACCCTTCACAGGGCCGGCAACCTACCCGCGGCGTAGTCGATTGCCGCACGTGCAACCCGCCGGTGGTAATCGTGCATGGGCACGAAATCCTCCAGGACTACTGAACGGTCCTCGCTCGATGTGGCGCCGGTGGCACGGAATGTCACGTCTATTGTCGGGCTACCCGCATCCAGGAGTGCCAACAATTCCCGCGGGTCAACTTCCGCCATTGCGGACACTTCAAGTGGATCGGGTTTGAAGTCGGCGAGTGGCCGATCGAGCGGCCAAAGAAACACATCCTGAAGCTCGCGATCGATCATCTCGGGCGCCGGCCGATCGTCCATCCGCAAGACGCCTAGTGGAATGAGAGCGGACGCGAGCACGGGCACGCCAATCTCCTCATCGGCCTCTCGCAGGACATCCTCGAGGCTCTCGCCCGCGGCATAGTGGCCACTGACGCTGGCAGTAAGCAGGCCGGGCCGAGTGTCTTTCAGCATGCTCCGTTGTTGAAAGATGAGTGTACCCGTCGGCCGCACAATCCATAGCCCTATGCTCCGATGCCAGTCACCATCTCGGTGCACCTGTTGGCGTGGTTTTGACACGCCTAATGGGAGTTCTTGATCATCGTAGAGATCGAAACGCTCGGTCATTATCCATGCAATCTTGAGGGGTTAAACCAGGCTCATCGCCACAATGCCATGTAGGCGCACGGACTTGCGGAATTGAGTCGCAACGTAGTCTTGCACAAGCGCCAACACGGCGGCCTCAGTGAACGACGCTCGAGGTCTGCCTAGTCGTTGAGCGTCAGCACCATTTGCGGCGGTGTAATCTGGTGGTCGGCCGCCGCGGCAGTGATCGCGGTACCGACGGCAAAGAACTCGATCACATGCGAGCCCCAGCCGTGACTTCGCTCGCTGATGCGTGTGCCAACAATGCCATCGGCCTGGACCTGTGCCGCTTCGGCCTGCATGCGTTCCATCGCGAGCTCGCGCGCGTCGTAGAGCGCCTGGGTAAAGTTGACCATCTCGATGTTCTGTCCGGCAGTCTTGAACATGCTGCGAAGACCCTGGTGAGCGACATGATAAACACAATTGCCCATCACCAGTGCAAGCGGTCGATATCCGGCGCGAAGCAAGGTCCAGAAATCTTGCCCGCTTAAATCGCTGGTGAACGGCTTCCCGTTCGGCGCACGGTGGCTCTTCCCATCGCGACTGCGTACGGCCGTTCCCACCGCGATGAACTCGGCCAGCGACTCACCCCATTCGTAGCGGCCAACCTCCAGGCGCACGCCGACGATGCCGTCCGCCTGGAGCGCATCGGCCTCCTCTTCCATTCGGGTAATTGCCAGCTCACGGGCGTGGTACATGGCCTGGGTCAGGACGCCCATTTCCTGGTTCTGATTAAAGGAAGATTGCTGATAGCCGATGTGATAAATGCTCGAGCCGACGACCAACCCCACCGGGTCAAATCCTGCTTCTTTCACCAGCAAGAACTCGTTGACCGTGAGATCACTGGTGAACATGGCACGCTGCCCGCCCTGACCGGACATCTTGCTGATCCGGTCGCGCGCCGACTGCGGAAGATCGCCCATCGGGACATTCGTCACTGCAATTCTCCTTACTCCGAGCCTGGCGTCGAGCGAGGCGTTCGGGCCAAATCTTCCAAATTTAGAACCATACTTGGGCGTTGTAGTTGGACGTCCGCCGGCGCTTCGACTATGGCCGTGCCCCAGGCAATGTACTCAACCACGTAGTCATTCCGTGCCCTGTCGTCGTTTCCGTCGCCGTCCTCATAGGGAATGCGATGCAACGAGTGCTCGATGTGTGCACCTACTATGCCATCGGCGCCAAAGTCTTGAGCGCGAGCGTGCATACGTCCGAACGCGTAGCGCTGTGCGTCTCGCAGCGACTCGGTGTATTTCACGACTTCCTGGTTGTACCAGCTCATGTTCTGGCGAGCATCCCGCCAATTGGTGTAGATGTAGTAGGTGCTAGCGCCAAATACCAGTCCCGCGGGCCGGCTGCCAATCCGCAGCAGGCTGCAATACTCCTGGGCCGAAAGCCCCGAAATGAAGGGTTCCGTAGCCACGGTGCCGCTGCTTGACCGGATTGCCGTGCCGAGCGCAACGACCTCGATCAGCCGTTCGCCCCACTCGGGACGGCGAATCTCCAGTGTCACCCCGACGACACCCAGAGCGCCCATGCCCTTCGCTTCTTGCGTGAGGCGATCGATAGCAAGGTTTCCGGCACTCAACATGGCGTTCGTCTGAGCATCGAGCTCCCCCGTGAGCGTCCAACGATTCCAGCCAATGTGGTACACGCAGCTGCCGGCTACCAGCCCCACAGGCTCATAACCAGTCTGGCGTGTCAGCAGGAGCTCGCTGACCGAAAGGTCGCTACTGAAGAGCGGGACGCCCGCTCCTGCGCTCAGCGCATCATGGATCTTTGCTACACGCTCCTGGGCGCGCACCGGCAGCCCCCCGGCCGCGAGTGCTTGCCGGCTTTGCTCCTGTAATTGTGCCTCAAGCTCCACGGCAGCGCGTGAAGCTTCCTTCTGCTGCTTTTCCTCAGGTGACTCTCGGTGGAAGAACGGCATGCCTTCCTTACCCCACAGTCAGGCTATATAACGCGCAATGATACGCGACAACTGAGGTCAAGTGAGCAGACGCTCCAGGGCAACCCGCGCCTGGCTGTTCCGGGCAGCGTACGCGGTAAGATCGCGAGAAAGTTCCTCAATCCACGCATCGATAGGCAGTTCGTCGGTCTTAAGCGATATTCCCCGAACTACCTTCGCTCTTGTCGAGAGTAAGCCGCCGTGACGCCCGTATTCTATTGAATAGCGGTAGTCACCGAGATCGATGCTCACGCGTTGAACCGGTTTCTCTTTTGAGAAGAGGCTCCCTTTTCGCTCGACCTGGCACATCGTAGGCAAGGCGCCGCAAAGCTTTTCGGCCAGAGCGCCAAGGAAAGCCTTGGTATCCGTCAGATCGGCGCGCAACGACGACGCGAGAATCTCAAATCCCATACCGTCACTGGGCAGGCTTCGATCGTCCAACCGTTTTCTCCTGGTACGACACTGGTGGGCAGCACCGGCACGGCTCTGCCTCAGTACCAGTTCTTGAGGCCAGTATAGACCGGCAGGTGAGGAGCCGCAAGGATGACTTTAGAGGGCGAACATGCTAGATCTACATGGCCCCGCAATCGCAGCAGAGCCTCGGGCAGTCGTAATGTTACTATTTGTCTAAGTATGGAGGAGGAGCGATGACGGACGAGTCACGCGACAAGGCAGCTGCGATGAAGCGTCGGGCAGCGCGGCAGGCGGCGTCCTTGGTTCAAGACGGCATGATCGTCGGCCTGGGAACCGGCAGCACCGCGCGCCTTTTTGTCGAGGCACTTGCGGAGCGTGTAGACCTGGGCTTGCATATTTTGGCCGTGGCAACGTCCGAAGCGACGGCAACGCAAGCTTCCGCCTCGGGAATTCCGCTTACAACGCTCGACACATATCCGAAGCTCGACTTAGTGGTCGACGGCGCCGACGAAGTCGACCCAGAGCTCAATCTGATCAAGGGCCTGGGCGGCGCACTGTTGCGAGAAAAAATCGTGGCCAGCGCCACC
>JAQBPC010000059.1 GCA_028287725.1 Chloroflexota bacterium
GCAGCAGTGTGCGCCCGGCCATATCACTCATTATTACTACGTGCAGGCAGGGACCAACTTCGAGCGGTGCATCTCGCACCCGCATAACATGTTTCTGAACTTCTGGCTCAGCACCGGCTTTCTGGGGTTAGTTGCCGGACTGGCGCTGCTCGTCACGTTCGCCGTGCTGGGGATTCGCGCCTACCGTCATGCGGATGCGACGTGGAAGGGGCCGCTGCTCGCAGCGCTGGTCGCCATGACGGCGTTTGTGGCACACGGGCAGGTAGATAATTCCTACTTCCTGCCTGATATGGCCGCCTATTTCTGGCTGTGCCTGGGGATCGTGGCGCTCTGGCGACGTGACGGACTTAGAACGACGTACTGAACTGCTTGTTGAGGTACGTTGCCAGCGAATCCACGGCAGACGACATCGTGGGATAGACCGTAAAGAACGCGATGACGCCGATGGCAATGATAATCATGAACTCGAGCAGCACAAGCGTTTCCTCAGACAGCACTGTATTGCGGAAGGTTTCCGCGAGCTGCTCAAATACAGAGGCGCGTCGCACGCGGACCGAAGGCGCCGGTGGAACGCGAACGCGAACACGGGGCGCCGGCGTCGCGGCTTGGGGTAGAGCCTGAGGATCCTCGGGCATCTGGGTCGGGGATGTTGCCATCGATAGACTCTCCTCCAGGTCAGGCAATCGCGGTACGGCTGCTGTCGCGGTCGCCCACATTCATCTCCGTCACGCTCAGGCAGGGCGTTCTGTAGACGCCCTGCGCTGTCGTTCTGGCTGCCTGCTTATGATTCGCTACGTCTGCTACAAGAGAAAGTTGACGTACTATTGCCGAAATTGTACCACCTTTGGCACGTCCCAGGCTCGCGCTACGACCTGCGCGGGAGGACAACCGCCGACGTTATGCCCTCGGCTACTACATTTCCCGGACGGTTGCGGTCCTGCAGCGGTACCTCTTTCGACTCAAGTACAATCGCACGACCTGACCCATCGACGCCTTCAAGGGACGTTCGTTCCTCGACAAAGAATACCGCGACAACTGGACCCGTTTTGTCGGTGAGTCGCATGCTTCGGATGCCGGTCCCGTCTCGCCCCTGGGCCGGATAATCGCTCATTGGCGCGCGACGGCCGACCCCGGCACCGGTGAGCAACAACACCGTCGAACCCCGTACCACGACAGTCCCAGGCAGGACCTCATCTCCCGCATCAAGACGGATGCCCCGGACGCCGCCCGAGATCCGTTTGGTGGCTCTGACTTCCTCTGATGAGAACCGAATTGCCTTGCCTTGTAGGGTGTGGAGGAACAACTCGGCCCCTTGCTCGGCCGGTTCTACGGCAATGAGGCGGTCGCTGTCTTCGAGATTCATCGCGGCGATCGCTACGTTGCGCGCATGCACATATTCGGACGATAAGGTGCGCTTGACTTGGCCCGCGGCCGTGAGGAACACCAAATACGGCGCAAGATCGGGCCCTGCCGGCACCACGGCGATCACTTCGTCATCTTCAGCCAGATCGACCAGCGATCGAATCGCTGTTCCTCGGTCACTGCGACGCGCCACCGAGCTGACGCGGTGCACCGGCAGGCCGTGGCACGCTCCACGCGCGGTGAATAGCAGCAGCATGTCTCGTACATTGCACGAAATATACTGGCGCGGGGTCTCCTTGGCACTGGCGCGCCCGCCAAATTGGTCGAGCCGCTTCAGTGTTCCATCATTGCCGAGCGCCACAACCGTCGTCTGGTTGGGCACAAGATCCTCGATGCTCATAGGAACGTCCTGGGCGTCGTCGACGATCCTGGTGCGCCGCTCGTCGCCAAAGCGCTCCTGCAGGTCACGCAGCTCACCGATCATCAGGTCCAAAATCTTCCTCGGCGAAGCCAGGATCTGCTCGAGGTCGTGTACGAGCTTTTGCACATCGCGAAGCTCTTCGACAATCTTCTTGCGTTCCAGAGCGGAAAGCCGCGCAAGTCGCATGTCCAGAATGGCGCGAGCCTGCGTCGGCGTGAGTCCGAGCCGCTCGACAAGCGCCTTGAGCGCCGCGTCGGTCGATTGCGCTGCCCGAATCAAAGCGATAACGGTATCCAGGGCGTTCAGTGCCTTGTTCAAGCCCTCCAACACATGGAGCCGACTGCTTGCCTCGTCTAGGTCAAACTGTGTCCTGGCGGTGATGACGGTCTTCCGGTGCTCAATAAAGACATTGAGCGCGCGTTTGAGCGGAATCTGATGCGGGCCGCCATCGATCAGGCCAAGCATGTTAATGCCGAACGTGATCTCGAGGTTCGACTTCTGGTAGAGCGTCTTGAGCACTTTCGCTGGGTCGGCGTCCCGTTTCAGTTCGATGGCGATGCGCAAACCGGAGCGGTCGGACTCGTCGCGCATGGCGGCGATTCCTTCGAGCTTCTTTTCGCGCACCAGGTCGGAGATCGATTCGATCAGCTGTGACTTCTTTACCTGATAGGGTAGTTCGGTAATGGCGATAGCCTCGCGGCCTTTGCCGTCACCTTCGATGCTCGCGACGCCCCGCAGCAATATACGGCCCTGGCCCGTTGCGTAGGCACGATCGATGCCTTCTCGTCCAACAATAATGCCCCCGGTGGGGAAGTCAGGGCCAGGAAGGGCCGCGGTTAATTCGTCGACCGGCGTATCCGGATTGTTCGCAAGGGTGATGATTGCTTCGCATAGCTCGCGTAAGTTGTGCGGCGGCACATTGGTGGCCATGCCAACGGCAATCCCATCGGCGCCGTTGAGCAGAAACAGCGGCACTTTCGCCGGCAACACCGTCGGTTCGCGCATGGACCCATCGAAGTTGTCGCCAAATGGGACCGTGTTCTTCTCCAGATCGGCGAGCAACTCCTCCGCAAGCTCCGTCAGGCGCACCTCTGTGTAGCGCATCGCCGCGGCATTGTCTCCATCGATCGATCCAAAGTTGCCCTGGCCATCCACCAGGGGGTAGCGCATGCTGAAGTCCTGGGCGAGCCGGACCAGCGCATCGTACACCGCCGTGTCGCCGTGCGGGTGATACTTGCCGAGCACATCGCCGACGACGCGCGCACTCTTTTTGTATGCCGTGTCGTGGCGAAGGCTGAGCTCGTGCATGCCGAATAGCACGCGGCGCTGTACCGGCTTCAAGCCATCGCGGGCGTCCGGCAGGGCGCGCGATGTGATCACGCTCATCGCGTAATCGACATACGCCTCGCGCATCTTTGCGTCGAGGTCTATGTCTAGAACTGATAGAGCTAAGGCGTCTGCCATAAATTAGTACCTCACACGTCCAGATTGCGCGCGGCATGCGCATGTGTCTCGATGAATTTCTTCCGCGGCGGCACCGCGCTGCCCATCAGCATGGTGAACGTCTCGTCCAGGCGCACGAGATCCTCAGCGGTGACCTTTAATAGGGTTCTCGTCGCCGGGTTCATGGTTGTCGTCCACAGCTGTTCCGGCGTCATCTCGCCAAGGCCCTTGTAGCGCTGCATGTCTACCTTTGCGCGACCGGCCTTCTTAACAAGTGCATTTCGGCTCGCTTCACTGTATACCCAGTGCGTTTCCTTATTGAAGGTGATGCGGTAGAGCGGTGGCTGTGCCAGGTAAAGTCTTCCGCTGGTGATCAACTGGGGCATATGCCGGAAGATCAACGTGAGCAATAGCGTGGCGATATGCGCTCCGTCGACGTCGGCGTCGGTCATCAGGATCAAGCGACCATATCGCAGCTTAGTGATGTCGAAGCCGCGGCTGATTCCCGTGCCGAGCGCGGTTACAAGCGATTTGATGGCATCGCTTTCCAGCATGCGTTCTACGGATGTCTTTTCGACGTTAAGGATTTTGCCGCGAAGGGGCAGGATAGCCTGGAACTTCCGGTCGCGGCCTTGTTTCGCCGAGCCACCTGCAGAGTCGCCCTCGACCACGAAGAGCTCACAACGCTCGGCATTGCGCTCCTGGCAGTCGGCCAGTTTTCCTGGCAGGGTGCTGACCGATAAGGGATCCTTGCGTACGACCAGGTCGCGTGCCTTGCGCGCCGCCTCACGGGCACGAGCGCTCAACCAGCATTTCTCAATGATCCGCTTGATGTCGTTTGGACTGCGCTCAAAATGTGCAGTCAGCCCTTCGGCAAGGGCACCGTCGACCTGACTTCGAACTTCGGCGTTACCGAGCTTGGTCTTGGTCTGTCCTTCAAATTCCGGCTCGAGCAGCCGAACGGAAATGACCGCGCTCAAGCCTTCGCGAATATCGTCGCCGGTAAGGTTCGCGTCCTTCAAGACACCGAGCTTCCGGCCAAGGTCATTCAGCACGCGCGTGAGCGCGGTACGGAACCCGGTAAGATGCGTGCCGCCCTCGGCGGTATGAATGTTGTTGGCATAGGCGAGAACGGATTCGCTGAAGCCATCATTGTATTGGAGCGCGATATCGATCTGCGTGGTCCCAGCAAGCTTATTGGTGCTTATCACCGGATGCAGGACCGTACGGTTGGCGTTCAAGTGCCGCACATAGCTCGTGAGACCGCCGTCGAAGTAGAACGAGAATGAAGTCGCCGGCGTGCAGCGAGCATCGATGATTTCCGCGCTCAGACCAGGGTTCAGGTAGCAGCATTCCCGAATCCGCGCGTGAATGAGATCCATCTTCCATTCAATCGCGCCGAACACTTTGCTTTCGGGCCAGAAGGTAATTGCGGTACCCGTGTCGTCCGCACGGCCGACGCGCTTCACCTCGGTGAGCGGCTTCCCCGCTTCGTACTCCTGGCGATACGTCGCGCCGTTTCGCCGGACCTCGGCAACCAGCCGGCGGGACAACGCGTTGACAACCGACACGCCAACGCCGTGCAGGCCGCCAGAGACTTTATAACTACCGGCGCCAAACTTCCCGCCTGCGTGTAATACGGTGAGTGCGATTTCCAGACCGCTTCGCCCGGTCTTATGCTTGTCTACCGGAATGCCGCGCCCATAATCGTTGATTGTGACGCTGTTGTCGGCATTGATGGTGATCGTGACGCGGTCACCGAACCCCGCCATGAATTCGTCGACGGAATTATCGACTACTTCCCAAAGCAGATGGTGAAGGCCGCGGAAGTCGGTGCTGCCGATGTACATGCCTGGACGACGGCGAACAGCATCGAGTCCCTCGAGAATTTGGATTTGATTAGCGTCATACATAGTTAGTTACGCTCGCTCAGTAGATACAGGCACATGTAAATTGCCCTCAAGTTTATAGAACAGATATACTATTAGATTAATTTTCCCATGGGTTAACGGCCCAGTCAAGTGCGTTTTAAGACTAACCAAGTGCCGACGTCGAGGTCCGATTGGCTGCCGGCGCCGGAGCATTTTTGGCGCGTGCACCGCTTAACGTAGCACGATTTGCGGCGATTTGGTTACAAAAGCCGTGCTCTGCTGTTGCCGCGCACGTCGCCGGTATGGTGGCGCATGCTACCGTGGAACAGTGACCGACAACAAATACAGATTAGAGCGGGGATTGAAAGTACCGCTATGTATAGCAGGGCATAGACACGCCCTTAGCGGGGTAGTCTACTAAACCTGCTGTGCGCACAACACAATTCGGAGAACCGAACATGGAACATGACCTTGAGAATCACGTCCGCAAGCACAATCGGCGGCGCGTGGAAGAGTCGGAACGGAAGCGCCCCGTGGTGCATGGAGCGCTGCCATACCTCGGGCATCGGCCGCGACCGAAAGACGAGCGGCGACGCATCTCCGAGCTCGTGCAAAGAGCACGTAAGCGCAAATGATCAGCGTTAATTAGACGTTGCCCGGCCGGGCGGTGCGTTTCGTACCGCCCGTTCTGCATCTCGCGCCGATTGTTGGTCGGCGCCAGTACGCGGCCAACGCGACGTCGGCTGTCCGCCGTGGAATTAGCCGAACATCGTCCGTACGAAATAGCTCTTGTTTCCGAGGACACCGCGCTGCGAGATATCGACGATTGTCATGTCGTCGGTAGGAGTCTGTGTGGTCCAACGCTTCTGCACGTACATCCCAACGGGCGGGGCAAAGAAGAGCGACACCAGTGAGGCCAGAACTGCCCTGCTGTATCGATTGCGCCGCGGTGGAATCTCACCCACCAGCACGGATGACAATCCTGCCATCATGCCCGCGACCGCCAGATTTGTGCCGCAACGCGGATGAATCGCCATCTCAGGCTCGCCATTACGCAGGCGTTGCAGCGCTTCCGCCGCGCACTCTCGCAGATCTTCCATCTGCAAATCGCCGTAGACGTAAAAGCCGTTCGCGGTAGAGCGTCCGCGCAACACGCTGCGCGGGTTGCGCTGAGTGATCAAAGAAATGGTTGCGTGCTCGAGGGCATGATTCTGACGGACACGAGGTCCGAGTAACATTTGCTCGACAATATCACGTGACTTGCCCATTCAGGGGTTCCCTCACTTTCTGCCCGCGAGACCTTACGGCGCCGTGAACGCTTGTATCCTGCTGTTGCCAGGGTCACTGATGAGAATCGTACCACCACTACCCGCTACCGCGCCGACGGGCTTGGTGAACTGTCCATTGGCGGTGCCAACTCCGCCCCAGGCATAGAGTGGCTTGCCGCTGGGGGAATACACCAGTATCCGTGCGCCCGCCGGGTCCGGTACGAACACCCGTCCAGTCGCATCTACGGCGATTTGCGGCTCGTCATAACTTCCGGATTGCCAGGCCATCACATTGAACGACAACTGGGCCTGGCCCATGACGTTGAAGACCTGAATTCGGGAATTCCAGTAGTCGGCCACGAAGAGCCGGCCAGTCGGATCCACCGCCACGCTGCTCGGCTCATTGAACTGGCCCAATCCGGTGCCGGACCGACCGATGCTGCGCAAGAATTTGCCGTTCAAGTCGAACACCTGCACCCGCTTGTGACCTGTGTCCGCCACGTAGACCCAGCCGGTAGTTCCTACGGCGATGCCGCGCGGTCCATAGAAATCATCTACTTTCAGGTGATCCTGGGCTAGGTTCTGCTTGCCCCAGGCCCTGATGAATGCCCCTGTCGGCGTGAACTCTTGCACTCTGCCGTTCCAGGTGTCGGTAACGTAGACGTTGCCGTTTGGCGCAACCGCGATACCGCCTATGCTCGGTGAAAATTTGCCATTAAACTGCCCTGGACCCGTTCCGGCAGAACCCCAAGATCGGAGAACGGCACCAGTCGGCGACAACTCGACTATTCGTTGCCGGCTCAGGTCACCGACGTACACGTTGCCGTGGGCGTCGGATGCAACCGGGCCAACGCTCGAGAAAGCCGCGGCTCCCGCTGCATAGGTGGTTCTTGGCACCAGCGGCCGCATCTTGCTGGAAAATGGATTTTGCAGCGCTGCCGCCTGCAACTGGGCCTGCGCCTGTGCCTGCAGTGCCGGCGAAAGATACGATATGTAGTCCTTCTTCACCAGGAACCAAAACGTAACCTGATTGCCTGAGTTGTCCCAGGCATGGGGGCTGAAAGGCTTGCGCCCGATCTCCCACTGCATGATGTTCGACCAGGTTGATGGAGTCACCGCATCTTTCAGGAAGTAGCCAAAGCGTTGGAGGGCCGATGTGGGCTGGCCCTGGCTATTCAAGCGATCCACGTACGCCGGCTTGTATTCTTCAGGGTTCCACCAGCGCAGCGCTTCTTTGAAAGCCACGTATCTGCCGGCAAGCGTAGTTTTCAGTGCATCATATGCGCCGTCCTCGGTCCCTACAAGCAGCACGGGTTGCGTGGGCGTGCCAAAGCCTGCGGCATTACTGGGGTACGTGTCTATCGCGAACTTCTTATTGTCGCGCAGATAGAATGCCCAGGGCCAGGTGTCGCCATTGTCTACTTGAATGTGTAATGGCGTGGCAAGATGACTCTGGATTCGCTCCATCTCGGAAAATACTCGTGGCACGTCGGGCGTCGTCTGCACGTATACCATGTATTCCACGGGGTTGGCGCCGTTTACATAAGCCAGCGTGACCGCATTGTGTGTGCTGATGACGCCGGTGATGACGGCAGCGGCAATGGCCACATATCTGAGCCAGCGGCGTGTATGCACGATGCTCACCACCAGGCCGATAGCCGCTAGCACCGCGAGAGGAACCACGAGGTGGAGCGCGTTCCATGGCATCTTCTCAGATGTCCAGCCATAGATCAGGAATGAGGCGCCGGTCCACCACAAGATCAACATGGTCGAGAGGTTTCGCCGCTTGAGCGCTATGTACACGGCCCCGACGATGCCGAACAGCACCACGAGCCATTCATAGAGTGGAATGACAAATAAATAGTAGAACCACGGTTGGCCGCCGCGTGCGACAGGCTGCTGCGCCTGCCAGTAAAGGAGGCCGCCGGTCAAGCCATCGGTGCTGTAGTTGAAGGGCTTTGGCTTGGCCTGACCTGGAATATCGAGGGTTGTCGCCTGCATGTGCGATCCGGGCACGAAGGCCCAAGATGCCGGGTAACCAATTGGCCAGTACAGCAGGACGAACAGGACTACTATTGTGCCACCGGCGAGTAACCATGCCCACAATGGCGTCGAGCGTACAGCTTCCGTCACCGGGCCCGTTCTATTGCTCTCCCAAATCTGGAACACCATGATCACGAGGATGAACAGGGCGCCGACGACTGATATTTTTAAATTGTGGCTGGCGATGCCCGCAAAGATCATGGCAACGCCGAGT
>JAQBPC010000064.1 GCA_028287725.1 Chloroflexota bacterium
GAGACGTCCAGCGCCGACACAGGCTCATCCGCGACGATAACACGAGGACCCAGAGCCAGCGCGCGGGCAATAACCACCCGCTGGCGCTGGCCGCCGCTCAGATGAGCGGGATAACGGGTCGCTACGACTGCTGGTAGCTCAACGCGTTGGAGCAGCTGCTCCACGTGCGCATCCGCCGTGTTTCGCGTGCATTTGCCATGCACGAGCAGCGCCTCAGCCAGGATCTGGCCGATGCGCATGCGCGGGTTCAGTGACGAGTATGGATCCTGATAGACCATCTGGAAATGTCCGCGTGCCTTGCGCAGGTCCGCGGGTGAAAGCTTGAGGATATTGTCGCCCTCAAACAGCACCTCTCCAGTGGTCGGTTCCTCAAGCCGCAACATCATCCTGGCAAGCGTTGATTTGCCGCAGCCGCTTTCGCCGACGATGGCGAGCGTCTTGCCGCGACGCACCTGCAGAGATACGCCGTCAACGGCCCGGACTAATGCATGTTGGCGCTGCAGCCAGCCCCGGTGCAGCGAGTAACTTTTGTGGATGTCGCGCACTTCTAGTATCGGCGCCGTTATGCCGGCCTCTGCCGGCACTGCCCTAACTTGCTGCATTGGCGCGCACTCCATATATGACGGAATGCTTGCTGACGAGGGCGTGCTTACCGCATGCGACGCGATGTTGCGGCGCCACATCGTAGAGCGGAATGGTTCCTTCCCTGCACTCATTGGACGCAAGCGGGCATCGTGGAGCGAAGGCACAGCCTATTATCGGTTTCGCCATATTAGGAGGACTGCCCGGAATCGCGGGAAGCCGCGTGTGCAGAGGGCCATCAACCAGGGGAATCGACTCGATCAAGCCAACCGTATATGGGTGACGCGGCGATTCGAAGATCTGCTCGACGGTGCCTTCTTCGATGACGCGGCCTGCATACATGATCGCAACTCGGGAACACGTCTGCGCTACGAGTCCCAGGTCGTGTGTGACCAGGAGTACAGCCATCTGCAACTGCTTCTGCAGATCCTTGAGCAGTTTGAGAATCTGCGCCTGCACCGTCACATCGAGCGCGGTTGTGGGCTCATCCGCCAACAGCACCTTCGGCTGCGCGCAGAGGGCGATTGCAATGACGACACGCTGCGAAAGGCCACCGGACAGCTGGTGGGGGTAAGATTCGAGTCGCCGCTCGGGATCAGGAATATTGACCAGGCGCAACAACTCAATGGCGCGCTGTCGCGCTGCCTTACCGCGCAGGCCGCGGGTCTCGCGAAGCGTCTCCATCAACTGGGCGCCGACCGTGTAGACAGGATTTAACGCCGACATCGGATCCTGCAGAATCATCGAGATCTCACGCCCACGAAAGCGCGTGAGGTTTCCCGAAGACAGGTGTGCGATATCGTTGCCTTCGTACAGTATCTGGCCGCCGGCAATGCGCGCACCCCGAGGTAGCACCCGCACGATCGAACGAAGGGTGAGACTCTTGCCACACCCGCTCTCTCCTACCAGGCCCACCATTTCACCGCGCTCAACCTCGAGTGTGACGCCGTTTACGGCATTGAATGGCCCCGCGGATGACTTGAATTGTGTGACAAGGTCGCGAATCGCGAGCAAAGCCATTACCCCACCTCCGGCCGGAGAAAGTCCGCCAGCCCGTCGCCGAGAAGGCCCAACCCTATCCCCGCAATCACGATCCCCAGACCCGGGAACAGTGGCACCCACCAGGCCATGAGCATGAACGGCTGGGCTTCGGAAATCATTGCGCCCCACTCGGGTGTCGGCGGTTGAGGGCCAAGTCCCAGGTAGCTCAGGGCGGTGACCAGGAGCACCGTTCCCACCATATCCGTGATCCAAAAGAGGAGAGGTGGCGTGATCACATTGGGCAGTATGTGGCGCAGCACGATCCGCCGGTTGGTGTAGCCAAGCGCGCGTGATGCCTGGACGTATTGCAGATTCTTGGCGGCAATGACCTCGCCGCGTGCCAGGCGCGCATAGGCCGTCCACCCAGTTACCGCGAGGGCGATGTACAGGTTGAGCATGCTGCTGCCCAGGGCCGCGATCAGCGCGATGATGGCCACGATGCCCGGGATAGCGGTAACCACGTCGATCAGCCGACCGGCTATGAGATCGACAATGCCGCCGAAGTACCCGGCCACAACGCCGATGCTCACGCCGAGGAGCATACAGAACAGCGTGCCCAGGAAGGCAATTTGTAAATCAAGGCTTGCGGCGTACACCGCACGCGAGAACACGTCCCGACCGAACTGATCGGTGCCAAACAGATGCGCATGGCTGGGCGGCAGAAACTGAGATGTGAGATCCTGCGTGATCGGGTCGAAAGGAGCGATCACCCTGCTGAAGATCGCGAGGACTGCGATGGCGCCCACGATGAGCGTGCCCACATACAGCTTGCCGCGGCCCTTGCCACGCCGGAGGCGAAAGGCAAACGGCGATCGGATGCGGGCAACCTGCGTCTGTACCGGGGTTGTTGCGATCTGGCTCATGTGAGCGCCACCCTGGGGTCTAGTGCCGGATACACGAAGTCAGTTACCAGATTGATGAGGATCACCAATGTCGCGTACACAAGCGTCACTCCCTGCACGATCGGATAATCACGGGAGAACACGGCATTAACCAGAAGGTTGCCGCTTCCTGGAATGGAGAAGACGTGTTCCACGACGACCGTTCCAGCAATAAGAAAGCTCAGGTTGATGCCGATGATGGTGACCGTGCTTCCCAGGGAGGTGCGCAATACGTGACGGAACAGCACGGTACTGCCTCGAAGGCCCTTCATGCGAGCGAACTCGACGTAGGGCAGCTGCAATACATCAATCAAAGCGCTTCGCAAATTGCGACCGAGGATCGCCCATTGACCCAGAGCGAGGGTGAACGCAGGCAGAAATAGGCTGGATAAGTGCCCGGTAAAGGTGTCGCCGTAGCCTGCCACCGGAAACAAGTGAATCTTGAGGCTGAATTGGTAGATGAGGAGCGTGCCGATCCAGAAACTGGGTAGCGCGATGGCCACCAGAAATCCCATGCGCAACGCGTAGTCGACAGGCTTCTCGCGAAACACCGCGGCGATGAGCGCGGACGGTACGGCAAGCAGCAAAGAAAGCACGATTGAATACGCGACCAGGAACAGGGTTGCCTGCAGGCGTCCAAGTACGAGACCGAACACGGGCTGCTGATACGAAATGGAGTCACCAAGATTGCCGCTGAACAACTTGGACATGAACAGCCAATACTGGCCGAACAGCGGCTGATCGAAGCCCATCGCATGTCTGAGGGCTGCGACCGTACTCGGCGTAGCATGTTGGCCGAGCATCACGCTCACCGGATCTCCGGGTATTAGGTGAACGAGAAAGAACACGACGAACGTGACCAGCAGGAGGGCGATCGCGGAGGATATACAACGGCCACCCAGATAACGCATCCACACCCTCCGATCACTTAAGCTTGCGACGTATGAGGATTAGAAAAAATGATGAATGTTAACAATTTAGATTGCAAATCGCCCCGGTGCGCGTAACTACGGGAGGCCGGGCCGGGATGTCGAGGGCTGGCGCCGGGACCTTCACTGGATCAGTTCCCGGTCGTACGCTGTTGTCGTCAAGCGATGCCGTACATGGGCTTCCAGAGATCGCGTCCGGAGTTTCGCCTTTACTGGCGGTTGTCTTCAGGCGTTACGTCGATAAAGGAAGCCGTTACGCTGAGGGAGCGACCACGCTCCTCTAAGCGATAGGGGCACCTGCAATGCCGCCCCAGAAGTTTGGCTACGGGAAACATCCTCTGTTTCAACCATCGTCGCCGGAGTTCTTCGTCAGTATGAGGAAACCCACAGCCGGTTGTCAAGCTGCGGTTCCCGCTCAAGTTGACTCGTCAGTTCATAGGCATTGAACCGCCGGCCGGAAACGCCGGGATCCTCCGTGGCTGCCAGGGCCACGAAAGCCGGAGAGAGAATCGCCGGATCTTGCCATGTCTTTCGCGCCTCCTCGTCGTAGGTCGTGCGGGACATTGGCGTCTGCATGCCTACTCCCGGATGAACCGTCAGCACGCGAATATTCCACGGCTCGAGCTCCAGTGCCAGCGTATAGGTCAGGCCTTCCAGGCCGAACTTCGAGGGACAGTAGGCGGCCTCGCCAATGAACCCCTTGACCCCGGACTGGGACGACACGTTGATAATCACGCCCGCGCGTTGCGACTTCATGATTGGCACACAGGCCCTGCTATAGAGGAACGGCCCGCGAAGGTTCACCGCCAGCAGGCGGTCCCACTCCTCGACGCTGGTTACCTCGATCGGTTTTACTATGATGATCGCGGCGTTATTGACCAGTATGTCGATACGCCCCCAGCGATCGATTGCAGTCCGCACCGCCGCATCCGCCTCCTCGGCGTCGCTCACGTCGCTCGTGAGGGTGCTGATCGTTAGCCCATCCCGCTTCGCCGTAGCCCGGACCTCGTCCAGCTCATGCGCGTGCAACGAAATTGCCAGGACCTGCGCACCCGCCGCCGCGTAGCCCAACGCAATGGCGCGTCCCAAGCCGGCGCCCGCGCCCGTTACCAGGGCAACCTTCCCGTTCAACGGCATGGTCATGTCCTATACCGTTGCAGCTTCACGAATCCCCAGCAGGTCGGCGATGTTCCTTTCCGCGACAAGTACAGGCTCGATACGGCTATGGAGTGCGCTCATCACCACGGTCA
>JAQBPC010000110.1 GCA_028287725.1 Chloroflexota bacterium
GGAGCTGGATACTCAGCGACCTGAAGTCGCTGCTCGAGACCGGCACGTCGCTCTACCCGGCTCGCGACTAAGGCTGGGCCATGTGGCGAGGTGGGGGTCCTGCGCGAGCGAGACCTCCACCGCTCGCCCTCACGTAGCAACGGCCCACCGTCGCGCTGGGATGCGGCGAGGACGGCATGCTTATCGCCTCAAGCTCCTCAATCAAAGACCCATCAGCACTGCGCCATCGCGGTTCAGCCGGCTGACCGGCGAGAGGCATGCGGCGCAAGACCCAGCCGCCTCGAAACCAGCTGCTCCGTGCCCCCGGCGATGACCAGGGACTGCGGCACGGTGCCGAGTGGCGGGAAGAAGAACGACTCGCCGCGATATGCAATCGTGCCCGTGGTGAAGGCGATCTGCACCTCGTCTCCGGGAATGATCGTTCGTTCCATTCCAGCTTGAGTCGTGAAGATCTGCTGGAGGCGTTCGACAAAGGCAGGCGCCTCGATGCAGAGGAATCCATTATTGAAGGCGTTGCGCAGAAAGGTCTGCGAGTAGCTGCCGGCTACGACGAGCGAGATGCCCTTGGCGGCGAGCGCGGTGGCGGCCTGCTCCCGGCTCGAGCCGGTGCCAAAGTTGAAGCCACCAATCAGCACGTCACCTGAGCGCGCCAGTTCCGCGAATCGCGGGTCGTAGTTCTGCATGACGACCTGCGCCATCATCTCGCGCGTCACGTCATCGCGATAGGTGTAGTCCTTGCCGTAGATGCCGTCCGTGTTCAGGTCGTTTTGCGGCAGGAAGACCAGGCGGCCGATCACCTCACGCGGGAAGCCGTCGAGTATCTCTACCGTCTCTTGCGTGCCGGCGGGTTGGGGAAGCTCAGTGAAGTGCCGGGCCGGCGTGTCCGGCGCAACGGGCATATCGTTCATACCGGGCATAACGGGCGCGCTAATGTAACCGGCGACAGCGGACGCCGCCACCACGGCCGGGCTCGCCAGGTAGCAGCGCGCGTCGCGCGATCCCATGCGTCCCTTGAAGTTGCGGTTCGTGGCCGATATCCCTATCTCGCCAGGCTCCAGCACGCCCTTGCCGAGGCCAATGCAGGGCCCGCAGCCGGACGGCAGAGGCGTAACCCCTGCATCGAGCAACGTCTGCCAGACACCACGGAGCTCAGCCTCTTGCTGTACGGCATGACTGGCCGGGGCGAGATAGAATGTCACCGCCGGCGCCACCTTCTTCCCGGCAACCACGCGTGCCGCCGCTTCGAGGTCCTCCAGCCGCGCATTCATGCACGACACGAGGTAGGCTTTCTGGATCGGGACGCGTCTCGGCTGCACGGCGGCGAGAGATTCCATCGCCTGCACCGTGTCGGGGCCTGACACATGCGGCGTGACTTCAGCCAGATCCAGCACGATGCGTGCCGCGTACGCCGCATCCCGGTCCGGCGCCGGCGGGTTGTTTGCCCAGGCGGCAAGGTCCTCGTCCCGAATGCGGTTGATGCCGCGCCTTCGGAGCTCGATCTGGCGCTCCTTCAAGTAGGCGAGCGTCGTGGCATCTGCGGGGAACCAGCCGGTGAGCGTGCCCCATTCGGTGCTCATATTGGCGATGCTCATGCGCTCGTCCATGGAGAGATGGGCAACGCCCGGGCCGCTAAACTCTACGGCCGCGTTCAGCACTTCGCCGCCATTGTAGAGCCCGCAGAGGGTGATAATTACGTCCTTGGCGGTTGAGCCGGGCGGCAGCGCGCCCTCGAGCACGACCTGCACCGTACGCGGGATCTGCCACCAGAACTCGCCCGTCGCCCAGATGGCCGCGGCGTCGGTCCGCACGACGGGCGTGCCAATGGCGCCAAGCGCCCCATACATGTTGGCGTGTGAATCGGACGCCACCACAAACGAGCCTGGGGTCACATAGCACTGCTCCATCATGATCTGGTGACCGATGCCGGTACCTGCCGGGTAGAAGTCCACTCCCTGCTCGCGCGCGAAGACCTCGATGGCGCGGTACTTCGCGAGGTTATCCTCACTCAGGTTCTGGATATCGTGGTCGAGCGCGAAGACTGGCTGCCGAGGATCGCCGATGGTACTTGCACCGATAGACCTGAACTTCTTAATCACCGGCGCGGTGTTGTCGTGCGTCAGCACGTGGCGGGGCCGGATGGAAACAAAGTCCCCGGCGCGCAGCGGCCGATCCGGCCCTTCCACCAGGTGTGCCTGAGCTATTTTTTCGACAACCGTCATGCCCACGAGTGAACTCCTGTCATGGCATCGCGCCAGCCGGACTGCCGCGTACCTTCCAAGTGTACCCAGACATTGCCCCGAGCCGCAGTCTGCGCCAGCCAGGCCATGGCGGATGGTCGTTCGCGATAGCGCATGGAAGTAGATACCCTTGCCCGGAACAATGCCTGCTGCAAGGACCTGGAACTCAGATGGCGCACACAGCCAGGCGTTCCTGGCGCTATCGGTCCTCAGGCCGCATCGCGAGCCCTGAGTACATACGTCGTCGCGGGAGCGTGGAATTTCTGCCGTTCAAGGCCGGGTACCTGCACGGGATGCCCATCCGAAGGGAATGGTCGCAGCCTCAGGCCGTCTTGGTATCGGGATTCATGGACGACTATTGGCGATAGTTGCTAAGGTCTGAGCGAAGGCGTTGGGAGTACGCGCCGGCGTCGAACTCGGCCGCAGCGGGGCGACCATAACACACCATGGGTATATTTCTGCACGCCCTGGTGCATTTTTATTACCTATCCTGGTGCAAAGAAGTTTGTATCGTATCGCGCCAGACGCGGTCAGGCATGCAAGGCGAGGGGTCGTGAGGTCCGCCCATTGGGCAGCAGGTAGCTCCAGGAGCGTGGCGTAAACGATGCTACGCTCTTGGAGCTACCTGCTCAAAGCCGCGCGCCGATATGCCTACGTTTTGGCCGCGACTGCTCTGCCTGTGCGCAGCTTGATATCGCCGGTGATCACTTCGGGCGGATTCGGCAGTAGGTCTGCCAGGTTCTTCTTAACCCACTCGACAGAGTCTCTGTTGGATGTGTCCGCCGCTGCTCGATCCGCGAAGGCACTGAGCGACACCAGCACGCCACTCCCCGCGTCCAGCAGGCTATAGACGGCAAAGCCCGGCGTACTAGCAATCATTGGTAAGAGGCCTTCGCTGACAAGCTGGGTAATATCGTCCACGCGGCGGGAGTCGACCCTGGTGTACCGCCGAATCACCCCGGCGCCGAATTGCCGATTCTCCCGCGCATCTCGAAGGGTCACCCGTCCACGCGTAACCTGTGGAGGATCAGGAAGTTGTGCTACCAGGTTGCCCTTGATCCAGGTCGCGGCCATCATCACGGACTCGTCGGCCATCGCTTCGTCCTCAAAGAAGCTGATGGTGAGCAGTCCCGCGGTGCCGGCGTCTAATATCGCATAGGATATGAAGCCCGGCGCATCGCTGATCAGGGGCACGAAGCCCTCGCCGACACGGCGGACTATCTCCGCGACCTGGCTGGAATCTACCCTGTATTGCCGTATCACACCGTGCATGGAACGTCCTCCCTGGATACCTTGGTCTGCCACCCACATCCGTCAGTGGTTATGCCGACGGTTGTCCGGCTTTTCCTGACCTCGCCCTGCCCTGGCCGGCTAGTGCTTCCGCTTCTCTCAACGTTCCACTTCCCCGGTACGGGCGTCGCGGGCACAAAAAAACCGGCACACGACATCGAAGTCGTGACCGGTTTCACCAGTTGCTCCGCGCAGTCCGGGTGGCCAAGTAAAAGGGGGGCGTCAGCAAGAGAAGGTTACAGCACCCTCTCGTCCGTGTGACGTCGCTCCCTAACGAGGGCTGCGGTTCTCAGCATTCACGGCACGAGCGCTTCTCGCTCGCTGAGATCCAGGCTAGCATAGCTACGGTCGATAAACAACCTGAGCCCTGTCGGCACGAGCACGACGAAAATGTAGTGGAACCAGTGACCTCACCGGGACCCACGGCCAGCCAGAGGGCGCCATCCACCTCGCCATGCCACAGCGGCGGGGCGGCTGCGTTCTCGCCTAATGCCTCCTTTGCATGAGCAGGCCGTACACAGGTAAAGCTTCCTCAGTCATGGCAACTAACCGGCGTGGGTGTAGTATGAAAATATAGGCGGAAAC
>JAQBPC010000114.1 GCA_028287725.1 Chloroflexota bacterium
AGGTGATCCTTCGGGTCTCCACCCACAAGTCGACCGCGCCACGCTCGACCCAGTCACGCGTACACTCTCCGACGATGCGGTTCATGATCGGCAGGTAGGCTTGCATGTAGGCCGCTGCAATGGCCGGGTTCATCATCTTACGGGCTTGGTCGTGCAACGGGCCGTCCGTATTGAGCAGGCCTTGCTCGACCCTGCCGCCCAGAGACGGCGTCCAGCCACGCTCGTGGCTGAAGACGTCCCGGTGAGATTGCAGCACGAAGCGATTGGCCTCCGGCCCAACCATATGCACGAGCCACGATCCGAAGCGTTGTTGTTGCCGTGGCGGGGTCGGACGCCGAAATACTGGGCCGTGTTCGATGGCCATTTGCGCCAGGAACGCCGGCATCTCGATTCGGTCGTCCTCGGGCACGCTGATGGTGGGCATCTCGTCGAAGCTCTTGACCGTGGGCGCACCGCCAATTTTGGGATCCAAATTCACCTCCTTGAGCCGGCCCCTAATGTCGGCCAGACATGATCATCCCGTCAGGTTCTGGTGCGTAGTGCAGCTTGAACGCTCCCAACAGTGGGAGCGTTGCGAGCGGAGATGGAGATTCCATGATGCTTGGCTGAGTTGCGATACCCGAACTGCGCAGCACCGACTCTTGTCTAATCCGTGCAGCTCCGAGAGGGGTCGACGCTTGAGGCGCCGCAAACGCTCACGCCCACTCCGGACACCTAATGTGGGTCCGTTGGGAACGACGCTCTCGAGACTCCGTATATCAAGGATCGTCTGACAGCTGCTCCATCACGTCCAGCGCATTGACCAACTGGGCATCGGTGAGCGCTGCAAGGCGCTCGCCGACCAGGGTCTGCGCGAATGCATGAGTGCGCCCGAACAGCATATGAGCGAGGTCGGTGGGAACCAGCCGGATCATGCCAGGATCCAGGTAGTCGGCGCGACGGTCCGCAAGTCCGTGTCGGCCCAGGCGCAGCGCCACTACGGACGTGCTGCCCTCGGTAATATCCATGGCACGGGCGAAGTCACGCGTGAGAAGGCCATCTGGATTTAGATAGACCAGGGCCTCAAACTGATGGAGCGTGACGGTGCGCAACTGGTACTCCAGCCCAGCAGCCAGTGAGGCGACGGCGTGGCGCATCGGGGCGGGACGGTTGGCGATGAAGCGGTCGATAAGGATCTCCCGCCGAATAGGGTCGGTCGCGATGTTCATGTCCGGGTCTCCAATACACCGTAGCTAATGGAACGGAATAGAGGTTCGTGGATAAACGCGAGCTGTGTGGACGCCCCGGCGGGTCAAGCAGGGGCGTCCACGCGGATCAAACAAAACCCTGATCGGGCACGGGCCCACGGTCATGCAACATTGCGTGCCCGATCCGCCGCGATCGAGGTGGGCTGCTGCGCCTGCCGCGAGAGCGGCGATGGCCACCAGTTCCAGCGCCCGAGCAGGACCACCAACGACGGGATGAGCAGGGTGCGGATCAGGAACGTGTCCATAAGGACTCCCGCGGCTATGCCGAGGCCGATCTGCTGGCTTTGGCTCCCGCCGGAGAACGTGAGCACCGCGAAAGTCCCGGCGAGGATCAAACCCGCGGAGGTCACCGTGGCGCCCGTGACGTTGATGGCCCGCACCACCGCCTCCCGCAATGGGCCGCGTTGCGCCTCTTCCCGGATGCGCGTCATTACCAGGACGTTGTAGTCCGAACCCAGCGCCATCAAGAAGATGAACATCAAGAACGGCAACACGAAGTTCAAGCCGACATTGCCCTGGATGCCCATGAACAGAATCACGGCAAAGCCCAGCGCCCCCAGGTACGAGAGCCCGACACTGGCGATCAGGTACCACGGCGCGATCGCGCTGCGCAGCACGATCGCCAACAAGAGGGCGATCACCAGCAGCACCACCGGCACCAGGTGCACGATGTCGTTATTCGATGCATTGGTAAGGTCACTAGCTATGGCAGCAACGCCCACCACGCCGTTGGCATTGGCGCCAGTGACCGTCGCTGCCTGGGCGACGGCGTGGCGGATGGCGGGAACCGCCTGCATCGCCGCATTGCTCAGAGGGTCGCCCGCGGTGAGCGAGGCGAAGTACTGGACCGTCTGCCCATCGGCGCTGATGAACTGGGCCGTGGCGCGATAGGCGCTGTAGAGCGGCGCGGGGACTGTGACGCCGGCGGGCGGCACGAGCGGTAGGTTGATGGCCGGCCCCAGTGTGGCATGTAACTGAGCGAGCTGCGCCAGAGAAAGCGGCGTCCCGTTCGGGTTGAGTGGCCCGCTGATCGCCTGGAAGACATGGTTGGAGCGCAGCGACTGGTCCGCCTGCACCAGCACGGTTGGCCGTTGCCAGACCGAGAAGGGATAGTGCAGCAACAGGTTGGTAGGATTGGCCTGCGCCGCCGGGAAGTGGGCGGTCAGCACCGCGGTACCACGGGCCGACTGGCTGGTGGTGCTGGTGGTGCCACTGGAGGCGAAGCCGGTCGAACTGTAGTGGGTTACGGCCGAGGCCAGGCCGGCAAACAGCGCCACGCCCAACAGCAGGGTCGCCAGTGGCCAGCGAAGCGCGCGCTGGACGATCCGGCCCCATGCGCCGAGCCGTGGCTCTATGGGGCGTATCTTAAACGGCCAGAATAGACGCCGGCCCATGATCGCCACAAGTGCAGGCGTGAGCGTCAGGCCGGCGAGCAGCATGATGGCGATGGCGATGGCCAGCGACGGCCCAAGGCCCTGGTAGATCCCGAGGGTGGCCAGCAGCAGGCACAGCAGCGCACTTATCACGATGCCGCCCGAGAATGCGATGGTCTCGCCTACTCTGGACACGCTCTTGAGCAGCGCGGCATGGGGATCCAGGCCCCGCTGCATTTCCTCGCGTACCCGAAAGATAAGGAAGAGCCCGTAGTCGGTGCCGGCGCCTAGCACCAGGATGATCAGCAGAACCTGCACGACACTTGAGACTTGCACGCCGATCTTGGCCGACTCGGCAATCACCGGCCCAGCGATAACGACTACCAGGGCGGCGGGCAACAGCGTGACGAGCGGCGCCAGCACGGAACGATAGATAGCAAGCAGCATCACCAGGATGAAGACAATGCTCAGGACCTGCGTGAGCGCGACGCTGCTGCTGTTCGCGCTCAGATTGTCCACGTTGGTCGCCGTTTGCCCGGTAAGGAAGAGCGATAGGCCGGCCGGAGCGCCGACCGTGCCGAATGTGCCGCGGATCGCGTCGACGACCGTCGTGGCCTGCGTATTGCCGGACGACTGCGCGCTGAGCGTTACCAGAGCCTTACGTGTCGTCCCGTCGCTGGAGACGCCTTGGTCGCGCACCTGCACCACGTTAGGTACGCGGCGTATCGCGGCCTCGTCCCGGGTGATCGCCGCTTGATCGGCCGCCGTCAGGGGATGCCCGGCGTTTGCCACGAGCATCGCGGTAGGGAGCGACCCCTGCTGGAACGGGGCGGCGAGCTTGAGCGCCTGCACGCTTGGGGCGCTACTCGACAAGAAGTTGCCGTTACTGCTATTGCTCACGCTGGTGAGGCTGGGCAACAATCGGAGGGAGAGGAAGGTGGCGACGAGCCATGCCAACACGATCAGATAGCGAAAGCGTATGGTAAAGCGTGCCAAGGCGGCAAAAGGCCCGCGTTCGGGCGGCTCGGTCACTGCAGTGCTAGCTGAGATGGTCCTCGCAGAGAGCTTGTTGTCGTCCATTGCAGCATCTCCTCATTCGTTGTCATACTTGCTTCGATCAGGTAGTGCACACGTCGTTGCGCCGCCTCGCAGGCGACGGAACAGGGCGCCAATGCTAACGTGTCCGAGAGAGCGTATGCCTTATCCGGCGTCTTGACGCCATTCTCGTGCGCCGGTAACCACTGCATGCCGCGCGGCCATGCCGGATATCACTGCAATGGCACAGCCTGCAATAACTACAAAGGTCCCATCCGGAGCCAAGCCCGCCCGGCCGTCGCGTGCGGTCGTGTGGCAAGCTTCCTGTTTACATCCTCGACCAATGCCATCACGCATTCGTAATCCAATGGCGTCATGCAATCGTAAGAGGAGCCGCGCGAGCGTAAAGGCAAGGGCGCTTCGAAAGTACCGGCGATGCGTCGGAGCGCTACGTCTGCCCGCGGCCCTTGGTGCATAATTCGGGCTCAGTTCCTGGCCCGGATTGCGAGCGATTTCGCCAGCGCGGCGCCGTTGCGGTCAAAGCGAGGTTTACGTTGGTACATTCGGTCCTTTCCGCGGCTGGTATCCTGTGACGCTCGGATTCGACTTCTGTGTCGACCGGTTCAGCGTAGGCCAGGACCGGGGCGCACGTCGTCCTCCGCGGTGATGAACGGTCTCCTCCCCAGTGATGATTCTTGCGGACGAGACGAATCTAGGGCGCTTTCACCCGCCCTTACCCGATGCTCCCGACGGTGCAGGGTGCGTGTTGCCGGCTCATTTGTTGATGCGCTGCTCGA
>JAQBPC010000153.1 GCA_028287725.1 Chloroflexota bacterium
TACATGACCAAAATGTTTCCACATGTCGACGGGTATTTCCCGGACGTGGTGTTCAACAGGCATACCGGCCCAGCGGCACAGGGCGTCGTAATCGATGACTTTCTCTCGACCGACTTCGATTCGCTAAAGGAAGGTTTCATTGGTGGCGCCACGCTCGGTGCGGAAAACCAATTCTTGCCGATCCAGATTAGCCGGGAAGCATTGCCGCCTGGTACGCCGGGCTGGGGCGCGCAATATCGAGACCATCTGAGCAAGTGGCAGCACTTTGGGGTGGTGCGTATCCAACCGGACGCGCTTCCATACACCGACAATTTTCTCGACCTCGATCCCATCCGTCGCGACCGAAGCGCGCTTGGTATGCCCGTCATCCGCATCACCTATGACCTGCATCCAAATGAGCAGCGACTCTCCGAATGGATGGAAAACAAAGCTGCTGAGATTCTGCGACGCATGGGTGCGGAGTCGACGTGGCGCGGTCCACGATTCACGGGCGTATGTAGCAGCCATGATATGGGTGGCTGCCGCATGGGCGAAGATCCTGCCGCATCCGTCGTGGATCCCGAGCTTCGGGTACACGATACTCCGGGACTCTATGTGTTTAGTGGCGCGGTGCTTCCGTCGTGTCCCGGTATCAATCCCACGCTGACTCTGTGGGCGCTGTGCGTGAGGGCTGCCGAGCGTCTCGTGGAGCGGCTCCGCCGTGGGGAGGAGCATTAGACATGGCAGAGCCTAAGGTGATGCTGCGAGAGGACGGACCGCTAGCAACGCTAACGCTGAATCGACCTGAAAAGCTGAACGCGATCGATCCTGAAATGCTGCAACTGCTGGAACAAGCGCTGTCCGGGCTCCGGCGTTCAACCGAGTGCCGAGTCGTACTGCTTAATGCTGCGGGAGGCAGAGCGTTTAGCGTTGGTGCCGACATCAATGCCTGGTCGGCATTGAACCCTCTCGAGATGTGGCGATGGTGGATCGCGGACGGACACCGAGTCTTTGACCAACTTGCACACCTTCGCCAACCGGTAATCGCCGTGCTCGAAGGCTATGCGTTTGGCGGTGGGCTCGAGCTGGCTCTCGCTGCGGACATTCGCATTGCCTCGACTGATGCCGAGCTGTCGCAACCGGAAGTCAAGCTCGCCGCGGTTCCCGGCTGGGCGGGCACACAGCGACTGCCAGCTCTCATAGGGGAGGCGCGTGCAAAGCAGATGTTGTTCAGCGGCGCACGCGTTGGCGCCGTCCAAGCAGAACGATGGGGACTGGTCAACGAAGTCGTGGAGACCGGCATGGCAATGCCGCGAGCACGTGACCTTGCCGTCGAAATCGCCGGTAACGCCCCGCTTGCCGTGCAGCTCTGCAAGCAGCTTGTTGATGGTGGAAAGGGAAACTGGACCGGCGCCACGCTCGAGGCCTTAGCCGGTGCGCTCGCCGCCGGCTCCGCGGATGGTCGAGAGGGTGTTGCCGCGTTTCGCGAGCGCCGAACAGCGAAGTTCACAGGTACATAGAGCTGTAATGAGCCAGATTGACCGCGCTAATTCTTGCGCAGCTCGAGCGCCGGAGGCACCGTCAACGTGAGGCAACTTCCGCGCTGAAGTCGAAAGGGACGCCAGGCATGACTAGCGACCTTGCCACAGACACCCATCGCGCATTTGCTTTCGCGCAGGACCAGGTACGCAGACTCATAACCAAGCATCCCGATTACTTTCCGCTGTTCACCACAGCCGGACGCTGGCATCACCACGGTGCGGCGTGGACCAACTGGTGCGAGGGCTTTCTATGCGGCATGTTGTGGACTTTCGCGAAGCGGACCGGCGATCCATGGTGGCGGGAACGCGCCGAGCACTATTCGCGCCTGATCGAGGAGCGCAAGCACGACCGCGACGTACACGATCTCGGTTTCTTGTTCTGGTCCAGCTGGAAGCGCTGGTATGACCTGACCGGAGACCAGGCGGTTAACGCGGTCGTAATTCAGGCCGGAGAGACCCTGGGCCTGCGCTTCAACCAAAAGGGGAAGTACCTGCGGTCGTTCATCGCTCCGAACAGCACGTTCATTGACATAATGATGAACACCGGAATTATCTTCTACGCGGCGCAGCAAACGGGCAACGCGGAGTTGCTACGGGTGGCGAACGAGCATTGCTATACGTCGTGGCGCTATCTAGTTCGGGGTGACGGCAGTACCGCGCATGAGGGTATTTTCGACATCGAATCGGGCATGTTTCTGCGTCAAACGACGCATCAGGGTTGGCGGAACGACTCGTCTTGGGCACGCGGTCAGGCCTGGGCGCTGTATGGGTTCGGTACGGCATTTGCCTTCACCGGCGACCAGCGCTTTCTTGAGACCGCACAGCGATGTGCCGATTTCTACATTCAGCGCACTCCCATGCATGGTGTGCCACCGAATGATTGGGAAGATCCCAGCCCAATGTTGCCGTATGAGAGCTCAGCCGCGGCGATTACCGCGAGCGGCTTGCTGCAGCTGGCAGAGCTTACACCTGACCGTGGTGATCGCGCCCAGCAGTATTCGGAGTACGCCCAGCGCATCGTCTCGACCCTCTGTACGCCTGAGTTCCTGGCGGACCAAACTCCTGGCTGGGAGGGAATCTTCAAGCATGGGATATATCACGAGCGGAACGGCCTAGGTGTGGATGAGAGTGTTATGTGGGGCGAGTATTACTTTGTTGAGGCTCTAGACAAGCTCCTGAATTACCAGGGTTAGGCTCGTGAGCGCAAGTGATTTAGATGACTTCGACGCGATAATCATTGGAAGCGGCGCCGGAGGCAGCACCCTCGCCTACGGGCTGCGGGACTCCGGCGCGCGAGTCCTTGTCATCGAGCGCGGCGACTTCTTGCCACAGGAAGCCGAGAACTGGAGCGTCGAGGCGGTCTTCGAGCATAAGCGATACAAGCCCGCCGAGAAGTGGCAGGACGCCCGCACAGGCGGCTGGTTCCAACCTGGTGTGCATTACTTCGTCGGAGGCAACACCAAGGTGTTTGGCGCGGCGTTTCCACGCTTCCGACGCGAAGACTTTGAGGCCTTGCAGCACTACGAAGGAGTCTCGCCTGCATGGCCCATCAGCTATGACGATCTCGAGCCGTACTACGCACAGGCTGAACGGCTCTACCGCGTGCACGGGTCGGTTGGGCAAGATCCTACTGAACCAGCTAGGTCGTCGCCATACCCCTATCCCCCAGTGCCGCATGAACCGTATGTCGAAACGCTTGCAGCGTCGCTCGCGGCGCTCGGCGTTCATCCTTTCGATTTACCCATGGGCATCGATTTGCGGACAGGCGGCGCCTGTATTCGCTGCAAAACATGTGACGGCTTCCCTTGCAGGGTTCAGGCGAAATCGGATGCCGAGGTTTGCGCGCTGCGCCCAGCGCTCCAGACCGGTCAGGTCCACCTATTGACGCGCGCATTCGCTCGGCGGCTGCTCACGGACACCACGGGCACGCGTGTATTAGCTGTCGAGATTGATCATCGCGGAGCAGTAGTAAACATCCAGGCGCCGACCATAATCATTTCTTGCGGCGCTGTAAACTCCGCGGCGCTGCTATTGCGATCCGCTACTGAGAAGCATCCGGCCGGCCTTGCGAATAGCTCAGGCTTGGTTGGCCGTAACTATATGGTCCATAACAATACCGCAATGACCGCTGTTCATCCAGTGCGGCGAAACGACACCATGTTTCAGAAGACGTTCGCAATTAACGACTTTTATCTGGGAAGTGACGACTGGCCACATCCAATGGGCAACATCCAACTTTTGGGGAAATTGCAGGCCGGCATGTTGTCGGCGAGTGGACGGATGGTACCGCGGCCGCTGCTGCAATGGATCGCGAGTCGAAGCGTCGACTTTTGGATTATGTCCGAAGACCTGCCGAATCCTGATAATCGGGTCACGGTAGACGGCAAAGGCAGAATTAAGGTGCACTGGCGGCCCAACAATACGGCTGCCCATATCCGTCTGGTGCGGAATGCAAGGCGCCTGCTGCGGAATGCCGGGTATCCCTTTATCGCAACGCAACGTATGGGGATTGAAACAAATTCACATCAATGTGGGACGCTTCGCTTCGGTCATGACCCAACCACGTCTGTTCTGGATCCGTACTGTCGCGCGCACGACCTGGAGAATCTCTTTGTGGTGGATGGTTCGTTCTTCCCCTCATCCACTGCGACGAATCCTGCCCTCACCATCACGGCGCAGGCACTTCGGGTCACGGACCACCTCAGGCGCACCGGAGTCGTTGGCTAAACGTTGGCTCAATCCGCCCGCGCGCTTATAGCACCAGATAGTTCTAACGCACTTTAAGCGCGCGGGCGATCCGACGTGCCGGGTTGCGGCTACATGGGTGGCGCTGGGAACGTTGGAGTATTGAGAGAGTACGGCCTGATTCAGCGTTTGGACGGCTTGCTCTGGGCGATCTAACCGCTCGAAGGCTTTCGCCACTCGGCGAAGCCTTCGAATTATACGGCAACAGCTCGAACGGCTGTTACCGGCCCTCTCGGCTTGTGCTCTTCTCAGGCGACTCAACCGGCGAGCTGACGAAGGAGTTCTTGGGGACTGCACCCGGCGCGTCTTTCTCCGTCTGCGGAGTATAGAGCCATGACAACCTGCCTGTCGGCGGGAGGTTCGGCATCGCACTAGGATCATACGCAATTGGCTCAAGTGTCAGCCTCTGCGAGGGGGGCCGAAGCGGGCCGATCCGCGCTACCGGCCCCACAAACGCCGCCGGCGCATCGATGATCGTCTGTAAGCGCTCCGCAAGCTCGCCGGGTCGATGATTAATCGGGATCGTACCAGCGACCGGCACCGGCACCCGCAGTGCAGACCTGTCCTCATTGAATGAAACCAGCACGAGCAATGACACCACACGCTCTTGTTGGGCGATCTCCGTCATTTGTCCATCCGCCAGGATGCCGCGATCGCAAAGCACAACTTGTGGTTGGTGCCGCCTGGTCTGAAAGATTGCATCACCCGGATCGGTGGTCG
>JAQBPC010000193.1 GCA_028287725.1 Chloroflexota bacterium
AACCCCGACGGCTTTGGGGCTGCTCTACTTAATACTCCACGTCGCACATTGACCGGCGCAGAATACGTCGAGCTGGCACAGCCTGGCCGACACGTTCTTCGTGCGTGGCCTCTCCTTCAGAGGTGAGGCCACGTTGGAGTGGAAGCAGCAAGAGCACCGTGCCCCGCATGTGGAACAAGATCAACTAGGGAAAGCAGAAGCACAGTGGGATTAAGTAACACTTTTACACAGTGCGCCTCCTCAGAGGCGCCGTACCGGGAGCTCAGGCCGGAGATCCAGATTTCAGAATCCAGTTCCGCCCGGACTACATTGTCTGAGGCCGCCTTGCCTTTGGCTGCACCAGGGACTGGCCTGGCTCGCTTCCTGGACGCGTGTAATCTCCGAAATCCCGACGCGACTCCCGTATGGTTCATGCGACAGGCCGGACGCTGCCTTGCCGGCTACCGCAACCTGCGCGAGCGTTACGGCATTCTTGAGCTTGCCAAGAACCCAGAGCTGGCCGCCGAGGTCACGCTTATGCCGGTGCGCGAGTTCGGCGTCGACGCTGCCGTGCTCTTCGCCGACATCATGCTGCCCCTGGAGGGCATGGGGCTCGACCTGGAAATTGAACCTTCGGTCGGTCCCATCATTCACAATCCCATCCGTTCGCGCACCGACGTAGAGCGCCTGCGCGTGATCGAGCCGCGTGAGGACGTGCCGTATGTACTTGAAGGCATTCGCCTTGTGCGCCGAGAGCTGGAGGGTCAAAAGGCGGTAATCGGTTTCTCCGGATCGCCCTTCACGCTCGCCTGCTACATGATCGAGGGACGCCCATCGCGTGACTACGCTAGAGCCAAGAGCTTTATGTATGGCCAGCCCGACGTGTGGGACCTGCTGCTTAGCAAACTCAGTACCGTCATTGTGCGCTATCTTACAGCACAAATCGAGGCAGGGGCGCATGTCGTGCAGCTCTTCGACTCCTGGGTCGGCAGCCTGAGCCAAGCCGATTATGTGCGCTACATTCAACCGCACAGCCAGCGCATCTTTCGCGAGATCGCCGGCTACGGCACACCAACCATCCACTTTGGCACCGGGACGTCAGCCCTGCTCGAGCCTATGGCCGAAGCCGGCGGCGACGTCATTTCCGTCGACCATCGCGTGATGCTTGATGATGCCTGGGCTCGCGTCGGGCCCGATCGTGCTATACAGGGCAACCTTGACGCCACGCGCCTGCTGGCAGGCTGGCCGGCGACTGAGGCAGGTGTGTGCGACATACTGCGCCGGGCAGGTGGTCGCCCAGGGCACATTTTCAATCTTGGACATGGCGTTTTACCGGATACGGACCCCGCGATTCTCACGCGGCTGGTGGACTTCGTCCACGCGACAACGGCGTGCAGCGACATCACGCTTGGGGTGCAGTAATGAACAATCAGAGATCAGTTGGCGTGCTGCTGATGACCTACGGCTCGCCTGATACTTTGGACGATGTGCTGCCGTACATGACCAATGTCTATGGCGGACGCACCCCTGACCTAGAGCTCGTGCAGGAATTCAGACGGCGATACGATCTCATCGGCGGTTCCCCGCTCGCGCAGATTACGCTGGCGCAGGCCGTGGCACTGGGGGACGAATTGCAGCGGCGCCACCCGGAAGGGCCGGACTTCTACACCGGCGCAGGGATGCGCTTCTCCCCGCCATACATCTCCGACGCGATGTCTTCGCTCGCTAGCGAAGGGATTGACCGCCTGGTTTGCATCATCATGTCCCCTCAATACTCGCCGATTCTGATGAGCGGTTACATCAAGACAGTTGAGGAGGCGCAGCAGCGGATTGAGCACCAGATTGCCACGAGCGTCGCTGGCTCATGGCACCGCCAACCACTTTTCCTGCAAGCGGTTGCCGATCGCGTCAATGAAGCGCTCGCACAGTTTCCGCCTAGAGTACGCGGCGACGTGCAGGTTTTACTGACCGCACACAGCATGCCAAAGCCCGTAATCGAAAAGGAACCCAATTACATTAAGGACTTGCACGAAACGGCCACTTTGGTAGCCGCGTTGGCTGGGCTCCCGCGCGAACGCTGGCAGTTCTGCTATCAGAGCGCAGGGCACACACCGGAGGAGTGGCTCAAGCCCGACTTCGCCGACATTATGCCTGAGCTAGCCGCTGCCGGTAGGCGTCATGTGCTGATCGCGCCGGTGCAGTTCCTGGCCGATCACCTGGAGATACTCTACGACATCGAGATCGGAGCGCGCGAGCAAGCCGAACAGCATGGACTCATTTTCATGCGGGCGTCTTCACTCAATACCGCGCCGCGCTTCATCGGTGCCCTGGCCGACGTCGTGGAGGGGGAGCTTGCCAGCCTCCCTGCCAAGATTCCCACGCCTGCATAACCTATCCACGAGCACTTTCAACAGCAGAAGGGAAATCCGCGGTGAATGTGAGCAGCAGAAACGATGGAACAACATTTGCGAGCTATTGGCTTTATAAGGCCATGCCTGAGTGGCGCCGGGCTCCTAAGGTCGTTCGCAATCAGATGCTCGAGGAATTCGCGCAGACGCTGGAAGAGCGTGCTGGAGAACTCACGCTCCGAGGCGCGTACTCGTTAACTGGGCTGCGTGCTGACGCCGACATTATGCTTTGGCTGCTTGGCCCAAGTCTTGAGACGGCACAATCCCTTGCCGTTGCGCTGCGCAAGACAGGGATGGGCTCCTATCTTCAGAATGTCTATGCGTATACCGGCGTGGTGTCACCATCGCGCTATGCGCCCGAGCACCGTCCGGCGTTCACGAAGGGCGAGCCGCCACGCACATACCTGTGCATGTATCCGTTTTCCAAGACTCAGGAATGGTACCTGTTGCCATTCGAGCGTCGCAGGACCATGATGGCCGAGCACGGGCGACTGGGCGCCGTCCACAGCGCGCTGCCAGAGGTGCGCATCGCGGTCGCCAGTGACCGCGATGTCGACGCGGCGGTAGCCGTCGCCGAGGCGCCGCCGGCCGTCCCAGTCGGTAGCGTGCTGGCCAATACCGTGCATGCATTCGGCTTGGGCGACCATGAGTTCGTGGTGGCCTTCGAGTCGGAAGATCCTGTCGCGATCGAGCGGATGGTCGAGGATCTACGCTCCGCCGAGGTCCGTCGCTACACCGCTACCGACACACCAATCTTCCTCGGTCGGCGCAAGGAGCCGCTCGCAGTGCTTGAAGACCTGAGTTAAGGACTGCCAGCCACCGCCGTGCGTGCAGGCTGGGACACCGGCGGCGAGCGGAATTAGTAGTTGATGAATTTCTAAAGCGATTCCACTTACTTGCCCAAGGGAGCTATCAGTTATGCCGATTGTACTTGTAGGGTTAAACCATCGCACGGCTCCGGTCGGCATGCGCGAGCGTCTCTCGTTGACCGGTGATACCTTGCGCCAGATGCTGGAAGACGTGTGTCGTCTTGAGGGATCTGTCGATCCCAACGCAGCGGATGATCCTTGCGAAACAGGCATTCAATATACCGTCCCCAGGACTGTCATCCTTTCGACATGCAACCGACTAGAGGTGTATGCCATTACCGCGGATACGCTTGGCGGGTGGGATGCCATCACAGAATTGCTTTCCCGACGTCACGGCATCCCGCTCGATGTGCTGTCCGCCCACCTGTACTGCAAGGAAGGTGGCGCCGCTATCGAACATCTGATGCGAGTGGCGGCGGGCTTGGACTCCATGATTCTGGGAGAGACCCAGATTTTGGGCCAGGTGGCTCATGCCTTACGAGAAGCCCAGGCGATCGATGCTGCCGGCGCGATCCTCACCCATTTGTTCACTGAGGCCGTGCGCGTCGGAAAGCGAGCACGAAACGAAACCGCTGTGAGCCGCCATACCACGTCTATAAGCCATGCTGCCGCCCTTTTGGCAAAAGCAAACATAGGCGATCTTTCCCGCAGCGAGGTGCTGATTGTAGGAGCGGGCACGATGGCAGGTCTCGCAGCGCGTGCAATGAAGGTGCACGGCGCGCGTAATGTCACCTGCATCAACCGCACCTATGCCCGTGCGGAATCCCTGGCTCACCAGGTACAGGGCCGCGCTCTCATGTGGGATTGCCTGCCCGATGCACTTGCGTCGGCCGATTTGGTCATTACCGCGACGGGCGCCGCCAATACGTTCATTGGCGTTGATGACGTCGCTCCAATTCTTGCGAAACGTAAAGATCGTTCTCTCATGTTCATCGACATTGCCGTGCCCAGGAACGTGGAAACTGCGGTCGGCGAGCTGCCCAACGTCCTGCGTTTTGACGTCGACGACCTACATGCGGTACTTGATGCCAATCTGGCACAGCGCCAGGCTGCGGTCCCAGAGGTAGAAGCGCTGGTCAATGATGGACTAGACAATGTCACGACATGGCTGCACGGCAGGCAGATTGCCCCCGTCATCGCGAGCTTCCGTCGCAAGGCTGAGGCGCTAGCAACTGTCGAAATGGAGCGCGCCTTGCGGCGCCTGGACGAGCCGGACCATCACACCGAGCAGGTGATCGTTAATTTGACTCATCGTATCGTCAACAAGCTGCTGCATGAGCCTACTGCTCTGCTCAAGGCGCAAGCGGCAAATGGTGACGGCCATACATATGGTCAAGCAATTCAGGAACTCTTCGGCCTGGATATCCCAGAGGTAGCAACAGTTCCGAGGGATAGCAGACTCGCTGGCGCCAGCGAGTCTGCTATCTCACCCAGCACTACAATTCAAGTGCGGCGATCGCCACAGTCATGGCGGACATGAAGGCGCCTCTGGCACACGTGCAGATCGGCTCGTGCGTGTCGGCCCTGCGGCGTTGCCGCGACTCGCTCTGCCCGTAACTCTACTCCACTAGACCCCGCTCAGCGTACCTCCAAGCACCTGCCGCACCCAGCGAGCGCTGCTGGGTGGAGCGGGCCCTCGACGAATACATACCCGGCCATGACCTCGACCACCGTGTCACTTACTGGCTTGCACGCCTACCGCGGCCGCCGTCCTTCGAATCCCTGGCCTTCCGCGACTAAGACGTCTAGTGGATCGGCGCTGTCGCATTCGAGCAGCCGGCCGCCCGGCGTGCGCGCTGGTCTGACGGCAGGGCCGTGCCATTTAATTGCCCGCGTACGACACCGCGCCCTACTCCGCCACCTACTTCGCACTCATCCACTTTGGCATCTCCAACCACTCCACGTGGATCAGCTGTGACGCAAGTCCCCGATATGCCGAGGACCAGGTTGCAGGAACGCATGCCGACGACGGCTTCCCAGCCACACTTGAGCGCCCACGGACCAAACCGCGTTGGGCACCTCGACATCATGGTGCAAGACCTAATCGATCTCAAGTAGCCAGCCCCGTGCGCGACAGCTTGCGACGAACTCCGCCGCTTCCACAGGACCCGTAATTTGGCCTCCGCCCATGACCCTGGTTCTTCGGTGCCTTTCGTTTGCCTTAACCGCGAAAGCGCTATGATGCGGTTGTTGCGAGGCGGCTGCGCGTACCGACGCTCGATAACCGATAGCTGTGGAAGGATGGGCCGCAGCGCACAGCGGAGCCATGGTACCAACCATCTGGTAGCCTGCCCGTCGCAACAGTCGCCAATAGTCGAAAGGAGGAGCAACGCCGAGGCTGTAGACCACGGCCGCCTGCAGGGTTGGTAGGGCGCGCGACGCAGTGAGTCAACGACGACAACATTTTGCGTCCAGTCGCAGAGTCCTGCCCCCGCGTGGTAGGGCGCGCCAACATCACGAGCTGCTCATACTGCGGCGCACATTTTGAATGTGCCGTCGCACACACTTTGAACACGAGTCAAAGCGGATAGTGTGGAGCAATCGATACCATGGCAAACCATTTGAATCGACCATCTCGATATGCGGTGACAGCGGCAACGCTGTTCGGCGTCGTACTAGGCGGTGGCGCAACCTGGAGCTTGCACTCAGGCACGCCAGACGTCGCAGCGCACGTAGCGCAACACTCAGGCGCAGTGAAAAGCCAGGCCGGCACAGTGAAGAGCCAGGCCGGCGCAGTGAAAAGCGTGGCGCGTCCCGCGAACAACGCGACTACCGATTTCTGCCTGTCGACACCGCCTGGCCAGCCCAGCGCCGCCGTCTCCTTCACCGAGTACAGCACTCGCCTGCCCGGGAACGATCCCGCTCAG
>JAQBPC010000214.1 GCA_028287725.1 Chloroflexota bacterium
ACTCGTTCCACGCTATCTCGGCGCTTTGCCGCCTGCATGCTGCTTCTGCCCTCCCTTAACCCTCCCGGCCGCGCGGATAGCTCCCACTACATGTGCCATGGTTGGTGTCTCCCTTCCTGCCTGCGCCTGGCGCTAACCACCCACCGGCGTGGTCTGGTTGGGCGCAGTGCATTCCGCGTGCTTCTAGCCCAGCCTCGAACCACACCCCGGGCCATATCACCGGCCAGGCGGCCTGGTCGTGGGTGTCTCTTCCATACTAAGCTCGCGACGATTATGGGTCCAGGCAGCCAAGGTTAGCAGGGTGTCCACCATGGACACCATAAGGTCGGCGTGCGATAGTACGGGGTATGCGCCCGTATCGTATTGCCATCGTACGCGCCTTGCCTGGCCTTGGCGACCTGCTCTGCACCGTGCCTGCGTGGCGCGCGATACGGGCTGCGCACCCCAATGCGCATCTCACGCTCGTCGGCCTCCCCACTGCCCGGCAGTTCGTCACGCGCTACCACCGGTATCTCGACGATTTTCTCGAGTTTCCGGGCTTTCCGGGCATACCCGAGCAACCGCTCGTGGTGCGCCGGCTTCCCGCCTTTTTCGCTCTGGCACAGGCCCAGCGCTTCGACCTGGCGCTGCAGATGCATGGCAGCGGCGAAAACAGCAACCCGTTCACGGTACTGCTTGGCGCCCATTACAATGCCGGCTTCTCTGTCCCTGGCAACTACTGCCCGGATCCGGCACGGTTCCTGCCCTTCCTGCCCGCGGAGTCGGAAGTTCGACGCTATCTCCGCCTGCTCGCTCATTTGGGCATTCCTCCACAGGGCGAGGAGCTGGAGTTCCCCATCCGGGACGAAGAAACCCGTGCATTTCGACGACTTGTCGACACCCGCGATCTCCAGCCCGGCAGCTACGTCTGCATCCACGCCGGCGCGAAGGACGAGCAGCGGCGCTGGCCACCGGCATGCTTCGCCGCGGTTGCCGATGGATTGGCGTCCGCCGGGTTACAGGTGGTGCTTACCGGCGTCGCCGCCGAGGCCGGCCTGGTGGAAGCGGTGGCCACGCGGATGCGCGCTCCGGCCATGAATCTCAGCGGCCGTATACCGCTTGGCGTGCTTGCCTCGCTGGTACAGGGCGCCGCGTTGGTCGTGTGCAATGATACGGGCATTTCCCACCTGGCCGCTGCCCTGCGCGTGCCCAGTGTGGTGGTCTTCCTGGCGTCGGATCCCGTGCGTTGGGCGCCGCTGGACAGGCGGCGCCATAAAGTCGTTCTTGGTCGGTTAGCCGCTTCGAAGATTGCCACTCCCCCGTCTACCCATTCGCGCATCCCTACGGTTTCGGTGCAGACGCCTGCCGGCGCGCCGGCGCCCGAGAACGTGCTTGCAGAGGCGCTTGCGCTCGTGCGGCAGTGCGAGCGCCGTGTGCAACCGCTGGAGTGCCAATGAACTACGGTCTTGAACGGGCGACGAGAAGCGTCGCGGAGCAGATTGCCGATCTTCTCAACACGCGCGTTGAAGTGGCTGATGAGCGGGGCACGATCCTGACCACCTGCCTGCCGCACCGCCGCCCCCACCAGCTCAGCCTGACCGAACACGCACGGGTGGCTCCCTATCTACGCGTCCCTCTCACCGTTGGCGGCGAGCAAGGCGAGCTTATCGTGGGCCAGCCTGCCAACGGCGAGACCATGTCGCCAGGTGTGGCGCGCGTGTTGCTCGAGCTAATGGTCAACCAATCGCTGGTGCAGGCGCAGCTGCAGAATCAACACGAGCTGAAGAATACATTCATCCACGATCTCCTCCGTGGCATTCTGTGCGACGAAGGCGCGATCTTGCGCGAAGGCCAGATACTCGGGATGGACTTTACCCCGCCTCGCGCCGTGATCCTGATCGATGCGGCGGACTATATTCTCGATCCGGGCCAGCGGAGTTGCTCTACCTCGCGTGAAACGCGCATTCGCCGCTATGCCCAGGCGGTGGTGCGCTGCGTGGTGGAGTTCTTCCACTTGCCGAGCGAGACGATCTGCGCGCACATCGGCGACGGCACGGTGGCCGTACTCAAGGCGAGCAGCACGCAGGACCTCGTCCCCTGGGCCGATCTTGCCAATGACGGCACCGCAGCCAATCCATCCTGGGCAAACCTCAATGCCTTGAAACGTGCCGGCAACGCGCTCCTTACCCGTCTTCGCGCGGAGACCGACTCCACGATCAGCGTGGGTATTGGCCGCTACCATCCGTCCGTATTGGGCCTGGCCCGCTCCTACGAGGATGCGCGTGCCGCCTTGGCCCTGGGGCGGCGTTTCCATGGCGAGAACAGAGTCCACTGTCTGGACACGCTGGGCGTCGCGGCCTTGGTCGGCGTGCAGGACGAGGAGACCAAGCTGGGTCTCGCGCGGCATCTGCTCAGCCCGCTCGACGAGGAACCGGAGCTGCTCGATACCCTTGAGCGCTTCTTCGACCACAATTGCGCGCCATCGGAAACAGCGGCAGCCCTCTCAATCCATCGCAATACGCTTGGCTACCGGCTCGACAAGATTGCCTCGTTGAGTGGGCTTGACGCCCGCCACTTCGACGATGCCGTGCAGATTCGCCTGGCCCTGCTACTGCGTTCGCTGCACGGCGTGGATGCCGATTGTGCAACCGCCCAATCGCGCGTGCCACAGCGGTCCGCATGACTGGACAGATGCCAGAAGAATTCTTCTTGTCCGTGTCGTACGATCCGCTATAGGGCTGAAGAGGGACGGGGAAACCAAAGGAGCTGTGGCTTGCAGGCACGCCCTCTGCGGATCCTGACGTGGCACATTCACGGCAGTTATCTCTATTACTTGATGCGGACGCCGCACCACTTTTACCTGCCGGTAAAGGCAGACCGTACTGATGGTTATGGTGGGCGCGTGGGCGGCCGCGCCTGGCCCGCGAACCTCCATGAGCTACCCGCGGAGGCGGTGCGGGATCAGCAGCTCGATTGCATCCTGTTCCAATCGCGGCGCAACTATGAACACGACCAATACGAGATCTTGAGCGAAGCCCAGCGGCGTTTGCCGCGCGTGTACCTTGAGCACGATCCACCCCGCGAACACCCCACCGATACTCGGCACCCCGTCGACGATCCCGGCATCTTGCTGGTGCATGTCACCCAGTTCAACAACTTGATGTGGGACAGCGGGCGGACCCCCACATGCGTCGTCGAGCACGGCGTGACCATCCCGGACGGCGTTCGTTACACCGGCGAGCTGCCGCGCGGCATCGTGGTCATCAATGGCCTGCACTGGCGTGGCCGCCGTCTTGGCGCGGACCTATTCCAGCGTTGGCGTGCCCATGTGCCGCTCGACCTGGTCGGCATGGAAGCGGATCGGCTCGATGGACTGGGCGAGCTCCCTTTGGAGGAGTTGCCGGCATTTGCGGCTCGCTATCGCTTTTTCTGCAACCCGATCCGCTACACCAGCCTTGGCCTCGCCGTCTGCGAGGCGATGATGGCCGGCTTGCCGATCATCGCTCTGGCAACCACCGAGATGGTGACGGTGGTGGAGAACGGCGTGTCGGGGTATGTGCATACCGACGAAGCGCGGCTGCTGGCGTCCATGCACGCGCTGATCGCGGATCCCGCTCTGGCATGCCGCCTGGGCCAGGGCGCGCGCCGGTGCGCTGAGGAGCGCTTCAACATTGAACGGTTCGCCCGAGACTGGTCGAACGTGTTCGCGCTGGTCACGGGTCGTCCGCGAGGAGCGATCTGATGGCACGGCACGTGGCGCTGATTAG
>JAQBPC010000232.1 GCA_028287725.1 Chloroflexota bacterium
CTGATCTTCCTGATCTTTGTGATGCTCGCGGCCGAACGCCGCGCCGAGATGGGTATGTCGCGCGCGATCGGCACCAAGCGCCGCCATCTGATCCAACAGTTCATCTTTGAGGGTTACCTCTACGACCTTGGCGCTGCGATCGTCGGTGTGCTTCTGGGCATCGCCGTCGGCTACGGCGTGGTCGCCATTGCCGGGCAGATTTTCAGCACCTTCGGTATCGACGTCCAGTGGCACATTGAGCCGCGCAGCATCGCCGTCTCCTTCTGTCTCGGCGCCCTGGTGACCTTCTTCACCGTGGCCGGCTCTGCCTTCCGGGTGAGCCGTATCAACGTCGTCGCCGCCATCCGCGACCTGCCCGATGACTTACGACTCGCCGGCAGCATCGGTGGCGCCTTCCGGCGACCGTTTACCGACCTCGCCAACGTTGACCGGCGCCTCCGCCGTGGCCGGGTACTTGGCGCCCTGCTGGCCCTGCTTGCCGCGCCCTGGCACTTGATCACCGCTTTCCGCGTCTTCATCAACCGTGGCCCGCTGCTGCTGGCCGTGGCGCCCCTGCTGATCAACGCCGGCATCGCCAATAAGCAATTGTGGCCATTCAGCATCGGCATCTCGCTCGGCTTGGTGGGCGCTGCCATGCTGCTCCGCTGGATCATGGCCGGCCTGGGCGTGGCGGAACGCCGCCGCAACCGCATCGGCTTCTCCTTGGCCGGTATTCTCCTGGTGATCTATTGGCTGCTCCCCTTCGATGCGCTGCGCTCCGACCTGAATTTCGACGTCGAGATGTTCTTCATCTCCGGCATGTTCCTGATGCTGGGTGGTATCTGGACGGCCATGTACAACATCGACCTGATCCTGAGCGCTGCGCTCACGCTCTTTGGCGGCCTCGGCCGGCTCACGCCGATCATTCGCATGGCGGTCACCTACCCCATGCAGCAGCGCTTCCGCACGGGCATGACGATGTTCATGTTCTCCCTGGTGCTTTTCTCGCTGGTCGTGGAATCCGTGCTTACCAGCAGCTTCAGCAGCCAGCACCTCGACCTGAATCGCAGCATCGGTGGCTACAACACCTGGGGCGTGGTCAGCCCCAGCAATCCCATCAACAATATTGGGGCTCAGGTTGCCGCCGACCCCACCCTGCGCAATCGTGTCGCCGCCATTGGCGGTGTCGGCGCACTCTACGCCGACATCCAGCAGCCCGGCCATGCAGTGCAGGCAAGCAGCGGTAAGGGTGGCTCCAGAGGCAATGGATGGTATGCCGGCGGTTCGGTGGGCATTCCCGATACCGGCTACTTCACCACCACGCATCTCCCCGTCAAAGTGCGAGCGGCAGGGTACACGAGCGACGCGCAGATCTGGCAGGCCGTCCGCACCCATCCCGGCTACGCGGTCGTCACCGGCGACTTCGTGAAGTCGAAGGCGGGCACCTTCGGCGACTTCCAGCTCTCCGGCGTCACGTATGAGGACAAGAGCTTCAAGCCGCTTGCGCTCCGGATGCGCGACACGAACAGTGGCACCATCATACCGCTGACCGTGATTGGCATCCTGGATACGCAGCAGGTACGCGACTTCGGCACTGCTTTCACCATCTACACCAGCCCACTGACCCTCACGGCGCACGGGATCACCCCGCCCGTACCGGCCCTGTACTTCTTCCGCGCCGCGCCGGGGCAGAACGTGCACCAGATGACCCTGGCCATCGGCTCGGCTTTCCTCCAGAACGGCATAGACACGAAGGAAGCGCAGGTTGAGTACGACAAGACCCAACAGTCGAGCATCGGCTTCAACGAGCTAATCCAGGGCTTCATGGCGCTCGGCCTGGTGGTGGGCATAGCCGCCCTCGGCGTCATCGCCACGCGCTCGGTGGTGGAGCGGCGGCAGCAGATCGGCATGCTGCGCGCTCTCGGCTTCCAGCGCGGGATGGTGCGGAACAGCTTCCTGCTGGAGTCCAGCTTCGTGGCCGTGCTTGGCACCCTGATTGGCGCCGTCCTGGGTCTCTCACTCGCGCATCAACTCGTAACCTATTTCATGAAGACCCAGCCGGGCATTCAGTTCGTGATTCCCTGGGCGCAGCTGGCCCTGATCGTGGTGGGATCCTACCTGGCCTCGTTGCTCACCACCTACCTCCCGGCGCGCCAGGCCTCGCAGGTCTTCCCGGCCGAAGCGTTGCGGTACGAATAGCGTCCGGCTTGCCGGAATAGTTGGTGCGAGGGGCCGGGGATCGCCAGCGCGGCGGTGCCCGGCCCCTCGCGCTACGGATCACGGCGCGCGTGCACGCGTGGACGGACGTTCTCTCGCTCACTCTCAAGGCGGGTACTGCGCTGAAAAGCGATGACCAGTGGCGACATCGGCAGTAGCCACGCGCTGGGATGACTGTACTCAGCCGCACGGGAAATGAGACCGGGGCATTTACTGCATCCGTAGCTGACATAAGGTTGTCAATCGGTAGTGCTATGCTAGGTTTGGCACTGAGAGACGCAGTGGTCATGGGCCGGCGACGGCCGCATTGAAGCGATCGTTTGCAATCTCTGATCGGCGTATAGGCACGAAGGAGAAGGGCATGTTTCAGGGCTTACGCACCGTCATCTATCCAGTCACCGACGTCGCGCAGGCAAAAGCGTGGTACACGGCGGTACTGGGGCAGGAGCCATACTTCGACCAACCCTTCTATGTTGGGTACAACGTCGGCGGCTACGAGCTGGGGCTTAACCCAAACGCCGACCCCGCGGTAGGGAGCGGCGGCCCGACCGCGTTCTGGGGCGTGGCGAATGTTGACGAGGCGTTTGCGCGCCTTCGCTCGTCAGGGGCAGGTGAGCGCGCTCCCATTGAGGAGGTCGGCGAAGGCATCCGCGTTGCTACAATGATCGACCCCTTTGGCAATAGCATCGGCATTATCGAGAACCCGCACTTCTCGCTCGATAAGGCGCAATAAGCAAGGGTGTTTACGCTACACCTGTAGCGCCGGCGGCCGTCACCGCTTCCCTCTAACGCGGGGCTAGGTGCCGGATCGGAGGGCTCGTATCCGGCACCTGACCAACGGGGAGGGTGGCGCTGAAAACGGCGCCACCCGTAGCCCGGCTCGCTGCGCTGAGGCCGCCGCCATGCGCCTGCAGGATGCGCTGGGCGATCGCCAGCCCGAGCCCAGCGCCGCGCTGATTGACATGCACGATACCTTGGCAAGCCGACTCGGCCACAATTGCCATATTTCCCTTGAGCAGCGCAGGCCCGCCAGCATGCGCCAGTGCTCGACCCTCGGCCCCACCGGCCGCGCCAAGCTCCAGCGCGCCCACGACTCGCTGGCCGACATGCTCGACGCCCGCCGCCGGGCAGGACTGGTACAACGACCCGAGCGGCAGGATGCACCGCGACATCGGGGCCGACATCCCGCGTGGCCGCGTCACCGATTACGAAACCCACATCGGCGGCAACGTGCAGCAGCCCGGTTACAGCGCCAACAGTTACCTGCCGTCACCGGGTTACGCCGCCGGCTACTACGAACCGCCGACGCATAGCCGCGACCGCATGCCGCGCAAACCCGGCCAACCATCCCGCGAGAGCACCCACACCGACGGCGTCATCCTGGAGCGGGAGGCCACCATCGGCGAGCGG
>JAQBPC010000248.1 GCA_028287725.1 Chloroflexota bacterium
TAACTGCAGGCGCCGGGTTGACCGTGATATTCACTGCATTCGAAGGGGGGCCGACATTTCCGGCCGCGTCCTGAGCTGTAACTGTGTAGGTGTAGGTAGTGCTGGCGGAAACCGTGTTGTCAGCGTAGGTCAACCCAGGTGTAGTGCCGATCTGGGCGCCATTGCGCAGTACGTTGTAGCGACTAACGGCTACATTATCGGTTGCGGCGCCCCAGCTCAGATTGACGGTCTGGGTCCCGCTCGCGGAAGCCACCAGGCTGCCTGGAGCGCTCGGCGGGGTGGTGTCTGAAAGTACATTTGCGCTGGCTTCGTTTGAAGACGGTCCGATGTTACCTGCGGCGTCTTCCGCGCGAACCTGGTAATAGTAAGTCCCGGCCGTCACAGCGGTGTCGGTGTAGGCAAGTGTGTTGCCGACGACCTGGCCAATCTTGTTCGAACTAGTGGCGGTAAATCCCGGCGTGGTGGAGCGATAGACGTCATATGCGGTAACGCCGACATTGTCAGTCGCCGCCGTCCAAGTCAGGCTGGCACTTCCGATGGCGCCATTAGCGGTCAGACTCGCCGGCGCTGTCGGCGCAATACTGTCCTCATACGGAGCCGCGAAGCGAACGTAGCTGGAGACGGATGGCACGCCCTGACTGTTCACGATGGAGAGAAGATAGTAGCCCGGAGGTGCGGTATTGCCATTGACAGGCATCTGTACGTTAAGCCCACCGGCGGTCTGGGTGAAGTTCAGCGACATTGAACGCGCGTTCTGGTCAAACGAGTGCGTTACCGATCCGGTGCGAATAAGGGTAACCGACGTAATCCCGGCGGCATCAGGGGTGCCGATGAACTGGCTGGAGTTATATCGCACGGTACTCGGCGCCGAGGTGATGGTCGGGCGAGGGCCCTTGAAGAGATATGATGGTGAATAAATTTGATAGTTCTTTTGATCGCCCACGCCAGGGTCGCCGCCCGAGCCCGACACGAACACACGTCCATCCGGCAACAGCACCGCAACTGAGTGATACAGACGCGGAGCAGTCAGGGCCGCCACGGTCTTCCAGGTTCCTGTAGCGGGGTTCCAGACCTCAGCCGGCAAGACCGCGTTGGCGTCGTTATAGCCGGATTTTTCGGTGCCTCCACCAGTCGCCAGCACAGTTCCGTCCGGCAAATTGGTGAGATTCACAAAGCTGCGCGGGTATTGCATTGAGGTCGTCGGTTGCCAGGTTGGATTGGGCTGATTCATATCCAGGGTGAAAGCGGTATTCGTCGAAGGACCAGTTTTGCCGGAATCTGTTGCCGATCCGGCCTTGATAAACTTGCCCGGTGCGTAATTGGCGATGCTGGCGCCGTCGATAATCCGGGCATCGATCGTGGTCCAGGTCTGAGTCGCCAGATTCAGGACCTCAGTGGCAGTGGGAACTTCTGAACCACCGGCATGTAGGATACGACCATCCGGCAACTGGTAGATGAACGGGTAGATTGGCATGGCATTCGACGCGCCGGGAAGATCGCTCCATGTATTGTGCAGCACGTCGTACATCTCTGGGATGGGGACTACGTCGGTGGAATTCTGATTATCGCCCGATGTGACGAAGACGCGGCCATCACCGAGGGTTGTGCCGGTGGCATACCAGCGGGGGTAATGCATCGGTGCAAGGTTTTGCCAGGTCTCGGTCGTTGAATCAAAGGCAGTAATAGCTTTGATGCCAAGGCCGCCGCTGGTGGCGGTACCGCCAATGACCAAGATGCGGCCATCGGCAGTTACTGCCTGTCCGGCGCAGAAAAGGTCGGCCGCTGCATTGGGTACCTGGATATACGTGCCAGTTGTCGGGTTTAGCAAATATTGCTGGCCACCTTGCGTGAAATCACCCTGGAACGTCAGTATCTTGCCGCTCGGCGTGAGCGCGGCGTGAATCGACACCTCGGGCCAGGTCACTACCGGCCCCCACTGGCCGACTGTCGCCTGGTTTCCGGCGCTGTTTGACACGGTTACGGTGACGGACTTGGCGGTAGTGGTATTGCCGGCGGCGTCACGGGCCACCGCCACGAGGGTGTGCGAACCGTTGCTAGCCGTGGCCGTATCCCATTGAACGGCGTATGGACTGGTGGTAACTTCGGCGCCAAGGCTGCCACCATCAAGGGTGAACTGCACCCCGGCGACGCCAATGTTGTCCGACGCATTCGCCGTTACCGAGACTGACCCCGATACGGTGGCGCCGGTGATAGGGCCGGTGATTGACACCGTTGGCGGAGTCGTATCCGGTGCCGGCGCCGGTGTCGTGACGGTCACGACATTTGATGTAGGTCCGAAATTACCGGCCGCGTCATAGGCCTGGACAGTGTATGTGTAGGTCGTGGTCGCCAGAACTGACGTGTCGGTATAGGCCAACGTGGTAGAGGTGCCGATTTGCGTGCCGCCGCGTAGCACCGAGTAGCCGGTGACGGCAGTATTGTCGGTCGCGGCTCCCCAGTTCAAGCTAACGGTGGTCGGACCGGTGGCAGTTCCCACCAGGTTCGTTGGCGCTGTGGGCGGGGTAGTGTCGACAGCGGCAGATGGGATCTCGATGAGCGACATGTTCCAGCGGTCTGAGGTCGGCGCTGTGTCGTTGATCGTAACCGTGGCGCCACTTAGGCTTGTCAAGGCAGTTGCACGCTGCACCCAGAATGTGTCGCCGCTCGAGGCAAGGAACTCATCAACCTTGGTCTGATTCGCTCCAACTGTTCGGGCCAACGCCTGATCCCAATCATCGCCAACGGCCCATACCCAGGAACCCGGCTTCGTGGTGACCAGCGAAGCCGACGGCGCGCCGGTGGAAGCATTTGCGCCGCCTGTTGCTCCGTCAACAGTGGTGCTGGCGCCGGTAAAGGTCGCCACAGTTATGGAGCCAAGGAAGCCTCCTGAGGCCCTCGTTGCCGTGACGGTTGCATTAGTCAACACGTTTTGAGCCACGGCTTGCCAGATCTCGGCGGTTCCTGCCTGGGTGTTGGTTCGCTTCCGTAGGCGCCAGGCCAAGCCGCCGCCAGTCATACTCGAGAAGGTTTGCACGCCTGGATACGGCCCGTCTGACGTCACAAAGGCGATCAACAACTCGCCAGTCTGGGTCGTGGTAAAAGTAGGCGAGGAAATTCCCGTCCCGGCACTCGTCTGGTGTGTAGTTCCTAATTGATCTATGGCAAGCGTGCCGGCCGCGAATGCGTGCGGCGGCGACATTTGGCCGCCCTGCCACACGCCTAGTCCTGAGCCGATGACTATAAAGACCGCCATGACCCAGCGGAAGGCAATGTGACGCACGCTATCGCTCCTCTTCGGCTTCTTAGCAAGCTCTAATCTTGGTCGGGCAATGGCAACGGGCTATCTAATTCAGCAAAATCCAGCCTTACAGCAAGCCATGCACGATTCCCCGCCGGCATCACGGCCGCTCTGCGAGGTCCCGATCCATGTCGCTCCTAAGCCGAAAGATGTCAAACATCTGAGGAAGAACCTAATGCTCAACCTTGCAGCGCACACAATAGTCGGCATTGCACCGAAAAGCATTGTAAATGGGGCCGGTTAAGAAGCCGTAAAGGCACCGGTGAAGATGAGGCCGCTTCTCGAGGGAAAAGAGCAAATCCGCACAGAATTGCGGTCTTTGGCGAACTGTGTCTCTTGGATGTGGCGCCCCAACGGCTTGCCTCGCGCCGCCTGGCCACGTTCGCCTTAATACAGCCAGAAACCCGCCGCAATATGGGCGTGTTGCACATTGGAGCCGACGCGGGGATTCGAACCCCGGACCTACGGTTTACGAAACCGAAGCTCTACCAGCTGAGCTACGTCGGCATGGGCATGTTCAGAAGCTAGTCCCGCGCATGGAAATTATAAGGATGGCGTGGGGAAGTGTCAATTCATTCACTCTCAGGTACGTTGTCCTTAAACGCCAACAAGCTCACCATTATCAGGGTGTTGACGGGGTCGATGAGTGGAAATACGTGAGGCGAGCCTTCCGGATGAGTTGCCGGTACTACGGCAGATGATGAATGCCTATCTTGTTGAGTTTGACCCGGAAGGTGATCCCGCTACGTATTGGGACGACGGTTACTTTGCCGCGTGTCAGGAGGGTGCGTCCAGGGGCGCAATCCAGATACTCTTCGCGGTCGACGCAGCTGTTCCTGTGGCGTTCATCATCGGGCGAATTGAAGACTTGTGGTATCGCCCGTCCCTAAAACTCGGCCACATCGAGGAGATTTACGTAGTTCCCACGTATCGCCGGCGCGGCCTGGCTAAATCATTGCTTTCGCGTCTTAAACTGCAATTTCGGGACAGGGACGTCGCAACGATGACCGCTTTGGTCCATTGCTTGAACCCGTCGGCACTGTTATTTTGGCAACAGATCGGTTTCGAGATTCAAGCATATCATCTGTTCGCGCCGCTTTAAAAAAATAACCGATGTAGAATGGCTTAGGGGCGACCCGCCTTCGAGCGGTTGGGGTCGTGTTGTGATTACCGGCAACGGCTGTTCTGATCCATCAGAATGGCGGAGGATAAAATGGAGAACCCGTCGGACGTGCGTGTGGCTTCGGTGCTCCGCAGTGCGAACCGTATCGCGATGGTTGGTCTCTCGAGTAACCCGGAGCGACCGAGCTACAACGTCGCCCGCTATTTGATGGAACACGGTTACGAGGTCATTCCCGTCAACCCTAACGAGAATGAAGTGCTTGGAGCGCTGGCGTTCGCGCGCCTTCGAGACGTGCCCGGGCATATCGATATCGTCAATGTCTTTCGACGGAACACTGCATTGGTTGGTCATGCTAAAGACGCGATTGCCGCCGGAGCTGGGACGCTATGGATGCAGCTCGGTGTCGCCAGCGATGAGGCAGCCAAACTCGCGATCGATGCCGGTTTGACCGTGGTGCAGGACAGATGTATCTTTGTCGAGCATTCGCGGCTCGTGTTGCATGGGGCACGCAGCGCATAACACTGCCTTGGAACCACGTTCATAGATCCGGAAAAGCAGGCGCATGCTCGTAGCATGCGCCTGTTGCGTTGCTCGTGCCAGGCCAGACCATCGCGCTGGCCCAGCCCATAACGCCATGCTCTAGTGCGTTGCAAGTGTTGCCATGGCCAGGCCGCACTGGTGTACCGCGCTGAGCCAAAGTGTAGCCAGCTTTATCGGGGATACGCTCGGCGTGCGTTATACTTAATTGACATTCCTTGCAACCACGTAGGAGCGAATTAGCTTCGACGAGTTGGGACTGGCAAGGGGAATTGTTCGTGATGATCTGGCGTACCGGGTGGACCGGATAGGGACGCCAGGAGGCCCAGGAAGCGAGAAGCATGCTCGACCTGAAGTTTATTCGTGAGAACCCCGATATAGTTCGCGAAGCAGTGCGCAAGAAGCGTAGCACGCTTCCGCTGGACGAATTACTGGAGCTTGACCGCATCGTCATGCGGGAGCGCCAGGAAATACAGGACCTTCGCGAGCAGCAGAACCGGATCTCCAAGCAGGTGCGCGATGCCGATACGCCCGAGGTAAAACAAGCTCTCATCGCGGAAGCGCGCGCGCTCGGTGACGAGATTTCTCGACGCGAGAACGTGCTCAAGGCCGAGGACGAGCAACTGCAGGCACTGTTGCTGCGCGTGCCCAACATTCCCGACGAGTCGGTACCGGAAGGCAATGGCGAAGAGGAAAACGTCGCCGTCAAGCATTGGGGTGATCCGCCACGTTTCGACTTCGAAGTTCAGGATCACGTTGCGCTGATGGAGCGCCTGGATATGCTGGATCTGGCACGCGGCGCGCGTGTCGCCGGTAGCCGAAGCTACATCCTTAAAAACGCAGGGGCGCTGCTAGAGTTCGCGCTGATGCGCTTTGCCCTCGACAGGATCACGAAAAAGGGGTTCACGCCTCTCATCGTTCCAGCACTGGCCCGTGAGGCCGCATTAGTCGGCACAGGACAGTTCCCAAGCGGGCGCGACCAGATCTACGAAATACCCAAAGACGACCTCTTCCTCGTTGGAACCGCTGAAGTCAGCATGACTGGGATGTACGCAGGCGAGATCCTGCCTCATTCGGATCTGCCGATAAAAATGGTGGCCATGTCACCGTGCTTCAGGCGTGAGGCAGGTAGCTTTGGACGGGATGTGCGCGGCGTGATGCGCGTGCACCAGTTCACAAAGGTTGAGCAATACATTATCGCGGAAAATGACCCGGCTGGATCACTGGACTGGCTGGAAGTTCTGCTAGGGAATGCCGAGGAGATCTGCCAGGCGCTCGAGCTGCCATACAGGGTTATGCTGGTCTGCACCGGCGACATGGGTGATGGGAAAGTCAAGAGCTACGACATCGAATGCTGGGTACCCAGCGAGGGACGGTATCGTGAGACGCACTCGGACTCGGCGCTGTATGATTGGCAGGCCCGGCGCGTCAATCTGCGCTATCGAGACGAAAGCGGGAAGGTGCGCTATGTCCATACACTGAACAATACCGCGCTCGCCTCGCCGCGTATCATGGTGCCGCTGCTCGAGAATCATCAGCAGGCTGATGGCTCGATTCGCGTTCCAGAGGCTCTGCAGCCGTATCTGGGCATGGATATAATTGGGCCGCCCAAGTAGCTTTGGGCCGGATAGATACTGCCCGCAACTCCCGACAGTCCCGCAACATGCGGCGTTCGACAAGGCAGCGGTATCAGTGGATTGCGGCTAACCGCCCAATCACTAGCTACCGCGCAGCAATGCGTGCGGCAGCTCCCGATGTGGTCTTGCCTGGTGACGCCTACCGGCCGCGCGGCACAGCATGTCAGGATAGCGCCGCGCGGAGTGCTTCGATTAGCCGCACGTTGTCATCTCGACGGCGCGCGGTGATTCGTAG
>JAQBPC010000255.1 GCA_028287725.1 Chloroflexota bacterium
ATCGATATGCATGTTCCGCCCGGCGGCGGCCCGCCGCCCCATCGCCACGATTTCGAAGAGTCGTTCACCGTGCTCGTGGGTGAAATCGAGGTCACTTTCCGCGGAGCGACATCGGTCGTGCGTGACGGCGAGACCGTCAACATCCCGTCGAATTCACCGCACCAGTTCCAGAATAAGACAGAGCAACCTGCCAGGGTGCTGTGCATCTGCGCGCCGGCAGGGCAGGAGGAGTTTTTCAAGGCCGTCGGCGTCCCTGTCGCAAGCCGGACGGCGGCGCCCCCCACGCTCGACGCGGCCGCTCAGGCGGCGTTCAGAGCGAAAGCGGAAGCGCTCGCTCCGCAATATCGGACGGAGCTGCTACAGCGCGCGTAGCGGGGTCGCGCCTGTCAGGCGCGGGACGGCGCCGGCTGCAGAACGCCCGCAATGACGATGTCGCGGGACCGCTGGTCGGCGAGGGCCACCTGCAGTCGTTCGAGTGATGCCGCACCCGGTGTCACGAGTGCGCGGGACTTGAGGAGAATGAAGTCCGCCAGATGCGACGACGCCCCGTCTATCCTGAGACAAACGGGGCGTCGTGCGAACCGGCTAATGGAACTATTCGGCCGGTTGGAAGTTTAAAGCGACAGAGTTGATGCAGTAGCGCTCGCCCGTGGTCTCCCTTGGTCCATCGTTGAAGACGTGACCGAGGTGCGCGCCGCAACGTTTGCAGTTTACCTCCGTGCGAACCATGAACAAGGAGCGGTCCTCGTGCAGCTCGACGTGCTCCCGATTGACGGGGCTATCGAAGCTAGGCCAGCCCGACCCTGACTCGAACTTGGTGTCGGAGGAGAAGAGTGCCTGTCCACACGCCACGCACTCATACACACCCTTCGCGTGGTTATTGTAGAGCGCGCCGGTGAAAGCTCGCTCGGTCCCCTTTTCCCGACACACCCGGTACTGCTCTGGGCTCAGCTTCTCTTTCCAATACTCTTCCGGCATATTCCTGAGATCGTCCATCTGCGAGATCCTTTCGCCTTCCGTTGCATTGGTGCAAGCAGGAAAGGTGGTGGTAGACAGTAACCGCCTTATGTCGCCGCGAGGGCCTGGAAACCACGCCGTTCACGGCCGGGTACCCGCGCAGCGGGTGTTCTCACAGTCCTCGCCAAGCCGTGGCCTTCAGGCCGCTTTTTTCACAGCGGATCAACGAAGTACTTAGATATGGCAGGAAGCCAGGCCGCGCTTCTCGAGGTACTGCTGGTGATAATCCTCAGCCTCATAGAACTCGGTGGCCGGCGCGATCTGGGTCACGATAGGCTTCCGGTACCGGCCCGCCTGCTCCAGGCGCTGCTTCGATGCTTGGGCCTCCGCTTCCTGCTCGGGTGAGTGGAAGAAGATGGCGGTGCGATACTGCTCGCCATGGTCCGGACCCTGCCGGTTCAGCTGCGTCGGGTCATGGTTCTCCCAGAACACCTTCAGCAGATCGTCGTACGAAACCTTCTCCGGGTCGTAGGTCACTTCCACGACTTCGGCATGGCCCGTCCTGCCCGAGCATACATCGCGATAGGTGGGGTTCTTGAAGGTGCCGCCAAGATAGCCCACACGGGTGGCTGTTACACCCTCCACTTCGCGAAACGTCGCCTCAACTCCCCAGAAGCAGCCTGCGCCGAACGTTGCCTTTTCCATGGCCTTTATCCTTTTTTCTCGTCCGCGGCGTGCATGCCGCGCTTAAAGCCGCTCGCGTCAGTCGACAAACGCGGGAGCCGTCAGCGCCCATAACCACAATCCATGCGGACGCTGTTCCTGATTGAAGATCTATCGCGCCTTTGCGATAACCTTCCGATTAAGCTTACGTGCGCCGGCGTTTACCGGATTGATTTTTCGTCTCGCGGCCCTAACTCCGCAGCTCATTCCGTCGTCGCAAGCGCATGGAGCTTGTCTGCCAGGTCGATCAGATCTTCTCGGTACTCCAGCTGTGGCAGCAGTCGCTCCGGTATGGCCGCTTCTCCGCCCAAGGCGCCCGCGAGCGTCCCGGCCATAGCTGCCACGCTGTCGGCGTCCACGGTACCGTTGGCGGCGAGTAACAACACTTGCTCCATGTCATCCGGGCTGCGCAGGAAGCTGTACAGGGCGCTGGGTAAGCTCTCCAGCACGTACGCGCCGTTGTACAGTGTGCTGAGCGCTCGTTCCGGCGGTTGCCGGAGCAATTTCGGAATTTTGCCGATCCGGTCGTGCAGCGTCGTGCGCACCGTAGGGTCGCGGCGTTCGGCCAGCGGTTCTTGCTCAATGCCTTTAATCGCGGCCTGAACGGCGCCGATAAATCCATCAACCGTCCAGTGGCCCGGTTCCCGGGTGAGTAGCCAGGCTGTTGCGGTGGCCATCGCGACCGCGCCGGCTATACCCATCGGCTCGCTCTGGGTTGGTATGGCCGAAAGCCGCGCTTCGCGGCGCAGCAGATCACGCTGCCGGAAGCGGAGCAGTCCGATGGGCGCCGCCCGCGCTGCCGCGCCGTTGCCGGCACTTGGCTCGCCGGCCTGATCCCAGGGCACTCCGCCTGCGAGGCGCTCCACTGCCCGTTGCGTGGCTTTATCCATGCCGCGCCCGACCGGCAGCCATGCCGCGAGCCGGCGTGCAAGGTCTTCGGGGTCAAGCTGTCCGTTCGCAATCAAGGACTCGGCCACAACCATCGTCAGCTGTGTGTCATCGGTTATCGTGCCGACCGGGCCGCCGACGTAGTCGGGCGCCGGCTGGTAGTCATCGACGTGCCAGGGTGGACTGAATCGCAGGTGCTGCTGGCCCTCGCGTGGGCGGCCCAGAGCGTCGCCAATAGCGCCGCCAAGCAGGGCCGCGCGGAAACGCGTGCGTAACATCATCTCGTCGTTCGCTTTTTCCATGGCTGTATCGTACAGCGACAGGGGATGTCGCTACCTACGTGCCAGAGGAAAGTGCGCCTCCGGCTAGTTCTTCACTGCACTGTGCCCTCGCCACCGCCCAGCGGACGGTAGCGAGGGTGCCCGCGTGAATTAGGCCCGTCTTTTATTGGACGATATGAATCGGATAGCCCGAGGCCTTTGCCACGGCTTCGGCCATCACGGTATAGCCGGTGTTGGTTGCGTGGATATCCCTCACTGAAATCCAGGTATAAAGGATCTCGTGCCCGACGAACGGCGTGTAAACGTCGGCCAGCTTCACGTGGGTGGCCTTCGCAACTTTCGCAAGCAGGCCGGAATAAGTGCGGAAGACCGGCGCGAGGTCGGTCTTCAAGGCGCCCTTCGGGTACGGGTTGTACTGGTTCACGGCGATGATATTGCAGGTGGGACAGGCCTGGCGCAGCGTGCCAAAGATAGTCGTCCAGTCTTTCACCATGCCGCCAAATAGTTTGGTGAGCAGCACCTTCTGTTGCGCGGGCGTATCAATGAAGAACGCCAGGGCATTGGAATTGAGGTTGTTACCGCCAATGTCGACGGTAATTGGGTTCACGCGGCCAGGATGGTCCTTGAGAAAGGCGACGGCCTGGGCGAGCTGTGACGGCGTGTCGACGACCTTGGTCGTGCAAGAGGCGTCGAGCCCACCTTTGATCAGAGTATTCGTGCACTCGCCGCGGACCCCAAGGTTCTGCAGCTCGATTGGGGAGACCTTCGCGAGCATCGCTTGGAACTGATAGACATAGCCTGACGTCCACACGGCCGGAGTGGCAGATGGCGTGTCTGGCTGATACCCCACGGCAAGCGAATCACCAAGCGCGAGATAATAGCTGCCCAACGTCGGTGGCTTTATGGCGGCCGTTCGACCGTGGGCATGACCCGCCTGGGCCGGTAGTAACGTGCACGCAAGGGCCACGCCAATGATCATTGCAAGAACCGGATGTGCACACCGCATCGCGTCTCCTCCTGGGTTCTACGGTCGATCCCGCCCAGTGCTTCACGTTTGAAACACCCTAGCGACCCTTGGCTGCAGTCTCGCTAGTGGTTGCCATTATGGACTATCGGACACGGTTCGTCTAATCGTCGCGTTGCGAATGCCGCACGGGTCAAATCAGTGCCTCGAACAATATTAGGGGTACGCGCAACCGCTCGCCGATGTGCTCGCGCGAACGAAGCATCTATTGGTCATGGCATGAATATCTCAACCAGCCTCATGTAAAGGGTTCACAGAGGCACAATCATGACATAGGATAGGGATGCACAGTTGTATATGCCTCTGGCGCCGGTTCCGGCGCTAGACCTTCTAATGACGCCCGGTGGCCGCAATATGATACGTATGGAGGGCGATATGAGCCAGGATCCGGTCCCAGCCATCGAGCGACAAGTTCAAGCCGGCCGACAACGGCACGGTGTATTCCGGCTTCGTCTGCAGCTATTTGCGGTCATAGCGGTAGTATTGTCCCTCGGTGTTTCGTCGTTGGTTGCCTGGCCCGGCCCTTCACGTCATGCCGGCGCCGCGAGTAATGCCACCCTCACAGTTAGTCCAAATTCTGGCCTGGCAGGGTCCGTAACCTTCCTCAACGGTGCGGGATTCCAATACTCGCGCCAAACGTACTTCTTGCCGCTGCTGTTTGACGGCGCGCAGATAGGCTCTGTCACAGTGTCGACCTGTACCAACACACTGATTGGTGGCTTCGGCAGCGCATGTAATGGAACTGCTGTCGGCTTCCAGGTTCCAGCGGGCGCCAAGCCGGGCCCGCACACCTTTGAGGTAAAGCAGACCAACTCAGACCATATCGTGACCGCGGATGCGATCGCAACATTCACCGTTGTCGCGCCGGCCACCGACACGCCCACAAGCACGGCAACACCGGTCGCTACGGATACGCAGACCAGTACGCCGCCTCCGGCCAGCACCGCGACGAACACGCCGCCCCCGGCAAGCACTGCAACGAACACGCCGCCCCCGGCAAGCACTGCGACGAATACGCCGCCTCCGGCCAGCACTGCGACCGCGACGGCTACGAAAGTGCCAAAGGCGAAGACGAAATTCGTTGTGCTCGCCCGTCCGGAGTTCAATCACGACCAGGTGGCGATCGCCTTGCACACCGGTGCGGGCGAGAAGATTCACATCCAGTTCAGCATTACGATTGCCATGGCTGATGGCAGCGTCCGCAAAGTCTTCGGCGCCTCGCACGATGGCGTGACCAACACCAGAGGCCTGTTGACCTACAACCTCAAGATTGCCTATCCGGAGCGGAAGGCGGGGAGGGCGGCGCTGACGATCTCCGAGAACGGCCCGGCCGATACCCATACCGTGCGGCGCACCTATCTCTATAAGGTGTACGGCTAGGACCGGCCGAGATTACATACCACGTCAATCATCCCGGTAGCAGGGATGATTGACGCCTGCGGCGATTCGCCGTGATAACGGTCGAACTCCTCGCCATGTCCACGCGCATCTTCATGCGGGATGGTCGGGCTTGCCATGCACCGATCATCCCTTGGGAGCGCCATAGACTATCGCATCGGAGCGCCATAGTAGATGGACACGATACACCAGCCCGTCACTTTCGAAGAGGCTCGCAAGGCGGCCGAGAATGCGGCGCGGAGTCATGTCTCTAATTTTCGCAAGGATGAGTCAATACCCTTCCTGGCGGAACGCCATCTCGAGGCAGAGCATTGCTGGATGTTCTTCCGTAACGAAGCCATTGTGGTGCCTCCGGGTAGGCTTCTAGACTGGGCCTATTGTGTTAGCAAAAGGGGGAGTTTGAGGAGCATCGCCGATTTTTCAGACGATCCCGTCAGGCTTCAAGAGTACTTGCTCACGATGTCCAACTACTTCAGGGATCGCGGCGAGTAGGCGCCCTGCGATAACCGCCTACCGCATTTGTCCCGCCAGGAGTCTCACGATGCAGATACCCGCGCTGCTTTACGGCGAGTACGCCGAGGTACGGAAGCGCTGCCGCAGAGCGCTCCGGCGCATCGTGCGCGAAGGACAACCCTTTTGGAGCGCGTTTCAAGCCGAGGTCATGCTTGACACCATCACTCACCCGGGCGTTATCGTCGTGGAAGGCGTGCTACGTGGCAATGGCAACGACTTCCACTGCTATGCTCCGCTGTATCTCGTATTGAACGACGGAATGATCGACGCGTTAAGCCCAGAGGCGATCGAGGAGATCTTTGCCAGTGGGCTCGAGGAGGCCTGGAGCTTCACATGCATGCTCTCTCGGGTAGTCATGTACTCGTGGATGCGCGATACCGAGCATTGCCGCCACTACGTTCGAGCCGCCCTTCGGCACTGGGATTTGCTGGATGCCGAAGGCGAGCGCTACACATGGGCGTCAAACTCTGGCGAGCAGTTGTGGGCGATTCCGGTCGCGCTCCACTCGGCCATGGTCAAGCTCGGTGTGCCGTCCCATTTGGTGCAGGAGCCACTGCCCGCTGGTGGCCTCTACTCGTTGCTCGCGCAAGCCGATCGCGAGCTGGCAGGTGACCTAGTAGAGTTCGGGCGGCTGCAGGCCTCGTTGGCCCAGGAATCGACGTACTGCACACCGGCGAGGCCGCCGCAACCGGTGAGTGAACCACCAGACAGTACGTTCATGAGCGATGAGATGAGCGCGGCGTTGGAAAACGACGACCCTGTTGCCATCCGTCGACTAGTCGG
>JAQBPC010000257.1 GCA_028287725.1 Chloroflexota bacterium
TGATCGTTTCCTCTAGCTCCGCTTCCGCCAGCCCGCTCAGATATGCTTTGCCAAGCGCGGAGGCATGCATCGGGCGCACCCAGCCCACCGCCTCGCGCACCATCACGGGGTTCAGGCTGGGCACGTAGACCAGGTACACCATGGAGGAACGGCTGGGGACACCGAGGACGGCCGATTCGCCCAACCTATCCCGGATCCTGGTCAGCGCGGGCGTTACGAGACCCGGCAGCGCCTGGTGCTCGTGCCCAATACCTGCCAGCCGATAGAGCTCGGTCACGTCCAGCGAGAACGGCGTGGGGCCGGTTCCCTGACGCACCCAACCCTGCTCGATCAGCACTTTCAGAATGCGCCAGGCGGTCGTGCGCTCAACATTGAGATGGCGGGCGACCTCCGCGGCCGAGCGCGGCGCTTCGGCCAGAAAGCCCAGGGTCCGTATCCCTTGCTTTAATGCGTTACTCATTGCCCTACTTCATGGAGGAGCGTGTTCGGAGGAAATTGCAACTGTTGCATTCCTTGCAACAGATTGGGGGTGCAGCGCAGCAATACTAACACTCCGTTTCCGTATCTGTCAACCGGTACGCTGCCGTTTTCCGTGCAGGGCTTGACAACTGTCGAGGACCGCTGCATTATGGGACTCACTATCCGAACGCGTTGCAATAAATCAATACATGTTGCAGTAAACGCAACACACGACTTGTGTGACGCCGGGTGGTTACCCTGCAGGCGGTCGAACGTATGTCGGGAGGCACATGACATGCCCGAGCACCGGTATGAGCTCATGCGTCCGCAGGATATCGTCGCCGAGCGAGCGCGCGCGCCCATCGCCTATGTGCCCCTTGGCCCTCTGGAGTGGCACGGCCCGCACCTACCGCTAGGCGTGGATATGCTCCATGCATACCTGCTTGCCCAAGAGGCCGTGCAGGTCACCGGAGGCGTCGTGCTCCCGCCACTTCCCCTTGGTACGGAGACCTACCTTTCTCCTCAGCGCGTGCGCGACCGTGGATTTCACGGGGATGAGCGCATCGTCGGCATGGATTTCCCTGGTCTCATGTTGCCCAGCCTCTATGTGGAGGACAGCGCTTTTGGCGTGATCGTGCACGAGCTCATCCGCGCGCTGAAGCGACAGCAGTTTGGCGTCGTCGCCATCATCAATGGCCACGGCGGTCAGAATCATCTGGTCACGCTGGACCGTATTGCCGTTGAGGAATCGGAACCGCCTGACGTGCAGGTCCTGCACGTGTTTGCGCTGCACGCGGGTGGCAAAGGCGGCCATGCCGAACGCGGCGAGACGAGCATGATGCTCAGCTACTATGCCGATACCGTTGATTTGTCCCAGTTACCGCCCCTTTCTACAGCCCTGAGCAACACTGAGTTCGGTGTCCTCGATCATGCGACCTGTGCCGGTGAACCGACCCCAGACTATACGGTGCGATCCGAGCAAGATCCTCGAGCTGCGACTGCAGCGGAAGGCCGATCCGCAACAGCTGAGCGGGTGCAATACATCGTCGATAAAGTCAGGGCTGCCCTTCCCGTGGCCTTGCGCTAAAGGCTGCGACCGGGCTGCGAGCAGTACGTCTGGAGCGTCCAAACCAATATTTCAGTTTCGACTCACGCGAGACTTGCCTTCGGCGGGCGGCATCCCTTCTGCCGGCGATTCCGTGATAGTGCGGCATGCAAAGGAGGTAGTGTTCGCTTATTCCGGGTAGAGGAACGTAAGCTTGCTGTATTTATTCTTAGCTTCTCCTACTGACAGACCCGACCGGCGACGCCAGTAGAGAACCATCCAGAAGTGTCTGAGGAGACGAACATGAAGTCGCCCAAGCATCTTCCCGGCGTTCTGGCGGCTGCAAGCGTGCTGGCGGTTGTCGTGAGCGGCGGCATCGCCCCCGCTTCCGCGCGGCCAAGCAGCGCTCCGGTCAGCCTGAACTTTCTCTACCGCATCACCACGCCACAAGATGATCAGTATGAACAGTGGTTGGTGAGCAGCTTCAACGCGGCGAACCAGGGGAAAATACACGTCACCTACAGCGGTATCCCCGACAACAACTATAAAGCGAAGATCAACCTGGTTCTTCGCGACAAGCACGGTCCGGACGTCTTCTTCTCCTGGGAAGGCGGCTATGCGAAGTACATGATCGACTCCGGCTACGCGCAGCCGCTAGACAGCTACTACGACAAATATCATTGGACCAGTATGCTAAACCCGGCCGCGAGCCAGCTCGCCACGCTCGAAGGCCACAAATACTTCCTGCCGTATTACATGTCGGCCTCGGTCATCTGGTACAACACCGCCCTGTATAAGAAGTACAACTTGCATGTGCCCACCACCTGGGCACAGCTTGCCGCCAATGCGGCCGTGCTCAAGAGCCACGGTATCGCGCCATTCCTCCTGGCGAACCAGCAGCAGTGGGAGGCGCAGTTCGACTGGACCGGCTATTTCGTCAACAAAAATGGTGTTGCGGCGTACAACGCTTTGCTGAACCGCCAGATCCCCTGGACCGATCCCCGCGTGGTGGACGCATTCGCGCAGCTCAAGACCATGAAAGACAATGGCTGGTTCCTGAACGGCGTGAATTCCATGGACTTTGATACCACGGCCATCATCTTCTGGAAGAAGCAACAGGCCGCGATGTGGTACCAGGGCTCGTTCATCCTGCCCAAGTTCCTGGACGCCAATCGCAACTTGACCTACCCGGTCGATTGGTTCCCCTACCCGCAGATTGGTTCCCAGACGCCCACGGTCTCGGTTTTCGCCGAGAGCACGTACATGATCAATAAGAAGAGCCAGCATAAGGATGAGGCCGCCGCGTTCCTCAACTATGTTGTCTCGAAGACCGCGCAGAGCCATTTTGTGGCATCGGTTGGGCCATTCGCCGCGAACGCCTCGGTCACCCCGGCCGGCGAGCCGCCCATGGTCCAGCGGCTTGGCGCGCTCATCTCGAAGTACAAGACCTCAACCTTCATGCACGTCGACCACGCACTGGGGCCGGATGTGTCCCAGCGCTACCTGGAGGTGCTGCAGGGCGTGCTGGCGGGCAATGTCACGCCGGCTAAAGCCGCCGCCGACACCGAAGCCGCGGCGCTGCGATCGCAGGGTCCTGTAAAGAAGTAAGCCACCTGGAAGTGCGGGCGCAGGGTGCTCCCGAGGAGCAGGAGCATCCCTCCCGGCTTCCGGTCATGACAGTCTCCGATCTTCATCCCAACCTACGGAGGTAGCAGTGAGCGTGGGCCCGATGCGCATAAGTCAGGGAAACCGAGGGATTCTGATTGTGCGCGAGCTACGGCGGCACTGGCTTGTCTATCTTGCCGGTGTCGTGCTGCCGATAACGCTCTTCGCGATCTTTGTTGGCTACCCACTAATCTATAGCGTCTATCTGAGCTTCGTATCGTGGAACGGGCTCTCCGCGCGTATCACGTTCGTTGGCTTCGATAACTACAGCAACCTGTTTCACGACGATACGTTCTGGCTGTCGTTCAGGAATAGCATCAAGTGGA
>JAQBPC010000286.1 GCA_028287725.1 Chloroflexota bacterium
AAGCTATATGACCATGCGCATCAGTTTCAGGTGTTCAGGAAAGGAGTGGGGGAGCACGAGCATCACTCGGCCGGAATGGACCAAACTGGCGCCATCTATCGCGGGATGAGGTCTGAGGGCAGCGCACACGGCAACGCCGCTGACCAGGATTTGCTCCGTCGCGGGCAAGTAGTGCGTCAACTGCTTGGCCGACGCCACTGATCCTACCCGTAGTGAGCGCGGCCTTCCAGTCTTAGGGATGATCCTTTCAAATCTTTAACTGTAGATCAATCACCGTCCGTCCCCAGGCATGTGTCCGTAACACGGGCGAAGTGTACTAAGGACCCGCGATGGGCGCCAAACGCGGTCGCTGATAGAAGGGCCTGACGGATTGTGCAGCGGTCTCCTAGCGATTCACCGAGCTCATGTCCGCGTAGCGCTCACCCATTGTCGCGCCCTTCGGTGCAACCACTTCAATTCGCGCCAGGTCCTCGCGCGTCAGCTTTATCCCAGTCGCCGCAACGTTCTCTTCGAGGTGAGCGCGGTTCGTGGTGCCGGGAATCGGCACGATGTCCTGGCCCTGGGCCAGTACCCAGGCGAGCGCGATCTGACCGGGCGTTGCGCCCTTGCTTTGAGCAATTTCCCTGACGCGTTCGACGAGTTTCAAGTTGCGGGTAAAGTTCTCGCCCTGAAAGCGGGGCATGTTGCGCCGAACGTCGTCCTGGGCAAAGTCATCAGGACTGCTGATCTGGCCTGTGAGGAACCCGCGGCCCAGTGGACTGTAGGCGACGAAACCGATGCCCAGCTCGCGGCAGGTTGGGAGGATCTCTTCCTCTGGGTCGCGGCTCCACAGCGAGTATTCGGTCTGCACGGCGCTAATCGGGTGTACCGCGTTTGCTCGCCGAATCGTGATTGGCGCGGCCTCGCTAAGGCCTAGGTAACGCACTTTGCCTTCCGTCACGAGTCCAGCCATCGCCCCCACGGTCTCCTCTATCGGGACATCGGGATCAACACGGTGCTGATAGTAAAGGTCGATGTACTCCACGCCGAGCCGGCGTAACGAGGCTTCACATGCCATTTTGACATAGTCGGGCTTTCCACTTACGCCTCGGTAGCTAGGGTCGTCCGTTCGTAAGATGCCGAACTTGGTGGCTAACACAACCTGGTCGCGCCGACCCGCGATCGCGCGCCCAACCAACTCCTCGTTACGACCGCGGCCATACGCATCCGACGTATCCAGGAAGCTCACACCGAGCTCAAGGGCACGATGGATGGTTGCAATCGACTCAGCCTCGTCGGCCTGCCCGTAGAAATCGGACATACCCATGGCGCCCAGGCCAAGTTCAGACGTCGTGAGGCCCTGTAGTCCGAGCGTGCGCTTTTCCATGATTTCTGCTCGCTTTCCTCAGTTACCGTGATAGATACGCGTTGGTCCCCGTTCGTCCATTTTCGCATGTTACGCCGGGACACGCCTTTCCGCGCACATGCCAGTCGAGGTAGCACCGGGTGAGATGTAGTGCGAGCCTATGCCTCGCGAGTGCCGCGACACTGCGGATAGCGAATGCAGCCAAAGAAGTCGCCGCGTGTACTCTTTCGCCGTGCCATTGCCCCTCCACAGGTCGGGCACGGGCCGGCCGAAGGGTCGGGAGTCGGCGGGCGTCGCTTCGGGCGAGCGGCAGCCTTACCTCCGGAAGCACCCGCCGTCGCCAAATAGCGCGCAAGCGGCAGCCGCCGCGCTGCGGGGTGCGTATACGCGCCTAACACCTTCCACCCCTGGCGGCACGGTGTAAGCGCCCTGCCGCCGTCCTTCTGTGCGGGTATTTGTATTGCCAGACTGAGCACCGCATGTGACCACTGAACCTTTTCTCGTGTCACGACGGTGGCCCAGATCGTGGTGCCGGCGCCGGGCGTCCCAAGCGATGTAAGCGATGCCAGTGGTGTGGCGCCTGCTGTAAGTGTCGGAACTAGCGCATAGTCGTCCGCCGACGCCGAAAGGCGCACCCAACATCGCGTTGCTTCCGGCACTCCGGCCAGGCAAAGGATCCTGCCGCGCACCACCAGCCGCGCATCGGCGAGCGTGGCGAGTCCAACCGCTTGCCCGCGCTGGGGCAACGCGGCGCGCAGCGAAAGCGAGAGATCCTCGGCAGCCAGCGCCACGTGGGGCAGCGGCTCCCGCCGTTCAGTGGCCCTTCGCGCCAGAAATCCCAAGAGTCTTGGCAGATCAGTTCTAGCCGTCTGCACAGCCGCCGTGGCATCGGGAAGGCCCAGCACGCCAAGTTTCACACCGGAGAGCACGCACGCTCCCGCCGCCAGCGCCCGCAGGCGAAGCGGAGCCCAATCGGCCAGAGCGGTGTCGTATCCTGCGAGCCGGGCGGCCAAGGTGCCTGCATCGGCGCTCGCCACCGCGTCACCCCACTCGTCCGAGCGGCCACACACCGCTCTCAATAGCTCCTCCTCGAGAGCATCGGCATCAACAGGGGTTGAGCAGCCGCGCAGATATCGCTCCAACCGTGAAGCTGTCTCTACCTGCAACATCAGGCTGGAAGTGGC
>JAQBPC010000340.1 GCA_028287725.1 Chloroflexota bacterium
GCCGCGCGGACAGCAAATGCACCCGAGGGCCCGCTCGCCACGAGATGCGCGGGCGCCCCTACGACATCGCGCAGGAAGTCCGAGAGGAGTTCCACGTAGGTCTCGGCGGTATAGCGGAGGCGGGGCCTATCGGAAAGGCCAAAGCCCAGCAGGTCGGGCGCGTAGACGCGGAAAGACTGGCCAAGCGGGCCGAAATTCTCACGAACCTCAAAGGTGGAGGCTGCCGCATTGATCCCGTGCAACAGCACCAACGGTGTCCCCTCGCCGGTCACCCGGTACGACACGGCGCCAAGCCGCCAGTGGTAGGTATGCCGTTCCCCACCTACCTCGCCGTCAAGAGCGTTCGCCAGATCAGCATAGGGAATCCGGCGGAGTGGGCGCGCCAGCGCAAGGCCAGCCAGGCCTGCCGCAATCGTGAGGGTGCGTGCCCTCATACGGCTTCGATAGTACTGGTCAGGCCGTAAGCGCGTTCGAACCGCTCGCGATAATGCTCGGCGGGCTCCTTGGGACAGGTGGTAGCGATCGCTTGCCCGGTCGTATCGACCAGCGTGGCGATATCCCAGCCATCCTTGTAGCTTTTCCCGGGTATCGTGCGGTGTACTGCCTCCGCTACATCGTGGTAGGTGTGGATGGGATCGTCGTGGATTATCACGTGATATGGGCGGGTAAGCTTGGCGCGTAGCTGTTCGAGCAGTTCCTGTTCGGGTACGGTGGTGACGCTCATCAGTGCTCCGTGCAACTATCCTGTGCCGGTATTCGTCTATCTAGCATACCGCAGCGCTAGGCGTCGAGTAGCCGTGCCTGTAGCTCGCCAATGCTCAGGTCGCCCGGCATCTCGCCAAGGTCATAATGGACCACCGACGTGTGCAAGGCGCCCTCTCGCCCATCGATGACCTTGCGTGCATGCGCCGCAAGCGGCACCCAGAGTCTATCGATGGTATCGCTGGGGCTGAGCGTGTCAATGGTTTCAATCGGCAACCGCAGATGCTCGGACCACAGGCGAAGGCGCAGCTCACGAGCGAGATCGTCGTTGACTACCTGGGCGTTGATCTCGCTGTCGCCCTCCATGCCGCGCTCATTGAGGTTGGCAGAGCCGACCGTAAACCACTGATCGTCGACGATCCCCACCTTGGCCTGCACGTAGAGCGGCTTATAAATCCAGGAGCCATCGTCCTTGGGCGCCGCGGTATACAGGCTGAAGATATGCACTCGTCCCCGTCCACCGTCGGCCTCGCGAAGCTGGCGCGCATGCAAATCGGTATCGCGCTTCCCAATATTTGGGCGCGCGGGGAGCACCAGCACAATGCGAAAGTCAGGATCTTCGACGCGCTGCAGTGCCGCTATCAATTCGTTGACCACTGCCGGCGACCACAGGTATTGGTTCTCCAGGTAAATGAATCGCTTCGCGTTGCGGATGGCTTGTTGGTACGCCCAGGCAATCCCGAACTCGCCGTTTGGCGCAAACTGATAGAGCTTGGCGGGGATCGTACGCACGACCTGCACAGACATATCGGTCGAGGTCTCGGTACTTATCCCGGCAGCGGGGAGGCATATGTTCTCGCCGGAGATCGCGTTCCAACGCTGAATAAAATTCCGGCCGATGTCCGCCGCCGCTTCGCCCTCGAGCCGGAGACACAGGTCGTGCCAGTTGAGTCCATCGCGCACGGGGTGCGCCGAGGTATCCCAGCGATCGATATCGAAGTCGGTCATATCCAGGCCGCCGACGAAGGCGATCGCGCCATCTACCACGATCGTCTTCTGGTGATGGCAATGGGTAAAACGAATGTGCTTATCCACTCTGCCGTTCACACGCGGATTCGCCTCGCGCAACTTGTGCAATCCACGCCGTGCGACCAGGGATCTGGGTCGAAACATCAACGAGCCGCTCCACAGGAGAATGCGCACGTCGACACGATCCGCCATCGCGGTGACAAGATCAAAGACGCGATAGCCGGAGCTCGTCGGCCCCACGGCGGGCGGAACCCCCTCCGTGCCGGCACCGCGAACCAGCTCCATGTCCGTGCTCATCGCCCAGTCGACCAGCCAGACGGAATGTTTGGCCTGCGAGATTGCCTTCCAGGCAGCCAGGAAGGTTTCCTCGCCATCGAGGAGCACCTGCACTTTGCTGTTCTGCCGAGGCGGGGTACCCGACGGAAACCAGTACGAATCATCGGCCCACCAAGAGGATCCGCTCTCGGCGCGGTCGGGCATTTGCCCCCAGGTCGCATACCCTCGGCGACGGCGTGATCCAGCCCGATCGCGAACTCCGCCAACAACCCGGCGCGGCCTCAAGCGTCCCCCGGCCATCTTACCTCCAGCATGAACTGCACGCCGGCGGAACGGCCGGCCCAAAAGCTACGTCGTAACGTGATGCGAGGCCCTGACCGTGCGGTAGCTCATGGAATTGACGAGTACTACAGAGCAATGCCGGCCGTCGCTTGTTGCGTCGCGGCCACGGTCATCCTACTGTACTCATATCACCACTTTCAGGGTACCTGAAGCAGGCATAGCCGTTTCGCCGGCTGGGCAATGCGCCGGCGACATGCAGGCGGCACAGGCACAGGCCGGCAACCGCGGCCTGAAGGCACATGGCAGGGGAACGCCGACTGAAGCCGGTTGCCGGTCTTCACGCCTCCAGATAAATCCGGATGGCAAGGGTGCGCCGGCTGAAGCCGGTTGCGGGCCGCACCACACCCGGCTTTAGCCGGCCCGTCTGCTACCATCCGGTTTTAACCGGAGGCCCCTGGCCAGGGGACAGACCCTGCTATGCGCGATGGATCTGCGATGCGCCATCCGTGGTGCGGCAGCGGTGGATGATCGCCTCTTTGCCGATGCGATCGCGATAGCCGTCGGTAGTCGCGGCGACGAACTCTTCCCAGCGAGACTCATCCAACAAGGCAATGACGCAGCCGCCGAAGCCGCCGCCCATC
>JAQBPC010000348.1 GCA_028287725.1 Chloroflexota bacterium
CTGTCGATTCCGATCCTGGGTACTCTGGCAATCATCTCGGTGACATCCATCTGGAACGACTATGTATGGCCTTCAATCGCAATCAGCAGTGACAATCTGCAAGTCATCTCGGTGGGGCTGGTTCATATGACGCAGAATCTCACCAACAATGTCACCGGCGATACCGCCTCGGCATATGGCCCGCAGTACGCGGCCTACGCAATCGCGGCCCTGCCCCTGCTGGTGCTGTTCGTCTTCGCCAGTCGCTACTACATCGAAGGGCTGACCTCATCGGGCCTGAAGCTCTAACAGGATTTCCAGCTGACGGCCAACGCGACAAACCGACAGTGGGGGAGAATAGGCAGAATGGCTGACCCAAGGATGTATCTTCTTGAATTTGTGAACGAGGCTTTGCGAACGTGGCCCGACAGCCATACGCTCACAATCGCCTGTCATGGCCATAGCGTCCCTGCCGGCTATTTCGCCACACCGCATGTCGATACGTTTGCAGCCTATCCGCACCTGTGGCATCGCCGTCTCAAGGCACGGTTCCCCTCGGCAGTGCTCAACGTGATCACCACGGCAATTGGCGGCGAGAACTCAGAACGCGGCGCCGCCCGTTTCGCCGGCGATGTGCTGAGTTTGCGACCAGATCTCATCACCATCGATTATGGCCTCAATGACCGCGGTATTGGACTTACACGCGCCCGATCCGCCTGGGAGGATATGATCGGCGCGGCAAGCGAGGCTGGAGCAAAGCTCATCCTGTTGACGCCAACATGGGACATCTTTGACGCGGAGGATGGGGGCTCTCGAAGTGATGCCCTTACCGAGCAGGCCGCGCAGATCCGCGAGCTTGCAACTACCGCCGATGTCGGCCTGGCTGATCCCTATGGAGCGTTCGAGCATTACCTGGAGGCCGGCGGAGATCTGACGGACCTGTTGTCCTGGCCCAATCACCCCAATGAACGAGGTCACACCCTGGTAGCAGACGAGCTGATGCGCTGGATTCCCCTCGTACTTCCAGCTAGCTCGGAAAATTACAAGCCTTGATGCCTGGTCAGGCTCAGTCTGTTCTCCTATCACGTCGAAAAGGATTGGTCGCATGAAGGTCACCGGCATGGAAATCATTGCCCTGCGTTCGTTTGGCACCGCACCTCCGAAGGGGACAGGCAACACGCTTGTTACTCCGCTCTCGTTCCTGGAGCGGTGGCCATCTGACGCTCCCGCCGACTCCATGGCAGCCGGGACCTCGCTCTATGCGTTGATCGTGGCGCTCACAGCCGAGGACGGCTCGGTCGGCTACGGTTCCGTGGCGCTGGCCACCGGCGGCACGGCCAACACCCTGGTGCAGTCCCTCAAGCCAATCGTCGTAGGCGCCGATATCTTCGATACCAACCTGATCTGGGAAGCCATGTACCGCTCCACGCTCAACCATGGCCGCAAGGGCATGGTGCTGGCCGCGATCAGTGCGGTGGACATCGCGTTGTGGGATCTCAAGGGGCGTGTGCTGGGCCAGCCCGTCTACAACTTACTGGGCGGGAGGATGCAGGAGACGATCCCAGTCTACGCGAGTCGCCTCTACGCCACTGAGGATCTGGAGGCGCTGGCGGCGGAAGCCGAAGGGTATCTGCGCCAGGGATTCCGGGCCATGAAACTGCGTTTCGGCTACGGACTACGCGACGGACCTGCCGGCATGCGGCGAAACGTGGATTTGGTGCGTACAGTGCGCGAAGTGATCGGCGACGACATCGACCTGATGGCCGATGTCTACATGGGCTGGGACGTCGGGTATTGCACGCGCATCCTGCCGCTACTGGAGCCGTACCGGTTGCGCTGGATCGAGGAGCCGGTGAGCCCCGACGACGTTGAAGGCTATGCGCGTGTGAAGGAGCTGGCCAATAACCGCGGCATCCTGATCTCCGGCGGCGAGCACGAGTATACGCGCTACGGTATGCGCCGGCTGATCGAGGAGCGCGCCGTTGACGTGTTACAGCCCGACGTAAATCGCATGGGCGGCATCAGCGAGGCGCAAAAGGTGTGGGCGATGGCCGCGGCGCACGACCTGCCGGTAACCCCGCACGCCGGCCAGATGCACAACTACCACCTGGTCATCTCCCACCTCAACTCACCGATCGCCGAATATTTCCCGCCGCCGCCCGAGGGCGTGGTGCCCGACATGAACGAGGCGTTCTGGTGGATTTTCACAGGCGAGCCACGGGTCGAGGCCGGACATGTGCGCCTCTCCGGCGTACCGGGCCTTGGACTTGAGCTGAACCAGGACGTGATTGAGCGATTTCGCGTGGCGCTACCACTATGAGCGTGAAGCGACTCAGCGGTGTCATCGCCATCCTGGTCACGCCTTTCACCGACGACGACGCGCTCGACCTGCCGGGTCTGGCGCGGGAGGTGGACTACTCAATTGGCCTTGGCGTCCACGGCTTGGGCATCGGCCTGGCCAGCGAGTATCTCTCGCTCTCGGACGAGGAGTGCGTGGCGGTGGCGCGGACAATCGTCGATGCCGCG